>JBAQYH010000454.1:0-7824 GCA_049299935.1 Methylobacter sp.
CTTATAATGAATCCAGTGGCCTTAACGAGCGAAAGCTGACACTGGAAGATGCTGATGGTAGGCCGCGTTTTTTTTATTATCCTGATGTCTTGTTGAGCTTATTCGAGTTACCGACACAAGCCGCATTAGAGGTCGCAGCCATCAATTCCTTGATTGAACGCATAACCTTAGAGCAAGCGGAAGCGGTGGAAAAGCGTGTGCAACTGGAATTGACTGCTGAAAAATACCGTACTGCAACGGTTCGTGACGAACTTAAACGTAAATTACTTGAACAGCTGAATACTGTCCGTCAGAGCCGCAACAACAACGAGCGTGATGCCATTTATCAACTCATGGATGTTTGCTGCGGCGAGGCCATGCAACGCATTACTGTATTGCAGTAGGAATTAGTGTTATGGCAATAAAAATTGGACGTTGCATCAATGTGCTTTGTCCGATGCGTGGCAAGCCACAGGATGTTGATGATGCTTTTTTTGTCTGTACTGCCTGTCAAGAATCATTGGCTGAATCGGTAGTGACAGAGAAACGGAACAGCAACACATTGTTGTTGCTGTTCGGTGTTATATGTGTGGCTCTCGTATTAGGTGGTGTGTGGTTATTGCTAAATCCACTTGATGGCACTGTTCAGGCTGATAAAACATTGGTTCAACCTAAACTGGACAGCCAGAAAATAATTAAAAAACCGCTTGAAGAATGGCTGAAAGACTATTCAGTAGATAGATGAGCTTTGATTTAACTTGGAGGTAATGATGAGTAACTTTGATTTAAAAGACATAATTAGTGCCACATTAGGTACGCTTATTGGCGGGATTATTCTTACATGGCTAATACAAGTATTACCGTCGTTCGATCGTGCTTCTAATAAAAGTCCTGATCCAAAAAATCAAAAATTAAATGAGTTTGTTAGTGTGGATGCACCTCATACCGTAAAGGGTTGGATCGAAAAGTATCCTGTGGATCGCTGAATTTACCAAGAGTCAAAAATGAAACACTTCAATTCGACAATAATAAAAGTTTTATTTGCCTGTTTGATAATAACCTTAAACATGGATGTTACTTTTGCTAATTCAGGTAACCCTACTGAATTAGAATTTAAAATTATCGTCCAGCGTATGCGCCTAAATACCGAAAGGATTAAGACTCTAAAAAAACTAGGTAAGGTCGTTACCCATGAGCGAGGTTTTTTGCGCCCCAACGATAAGTGGCTATTTACACAGGAAGAAGAAGAGTTGTTGGCTGTTGAAAATGCTGATCGCACAATGTATTTTATTTTTTTGACCGAACATTCTGATTCAATAGATGCTTACGATGAATCACGAATACCAGATAAATTAGCCGTTAGCTATGAACGGGTAGCTCAGTATTGTGCAAAAAAATGGAAAGAATGGCCGCCTCGATAAATACTAAATATTATCGAAAATTATTCAATCTACTAGATCAAAGGCAAAAATGGCTAACAAAATGGGACGTTGCAGCAACTATGACGGTTGCTCGAAAGCATTACAAAGAGCACAAATTGAAGCTGATGAGTTTAGTTTTGTTTGTCCTGAATGTGGCAAGCCTTTAAAAGCCCTGCTGAGCTCTTCATCCCGGACTGGCCCGAACTGGCCGCTCTTGCTAGGCTTACTGGCTTTACTATCGGCGTTTGCTGGAGGCATAGCTTATTATCTACTGCAACCATCACCTGAGCGGCCACTTCCTCAGCCTACTCCTCAACCCAAACCCGCCCCAATTAGTGCTGCTCCCGCTTCAATTGATTGTCATCCTCAACCTTTACTAATGGATGGCAAGCGTAGCCTTTTTCAGCGTGTGCTGGCAAAGCCAAAGACTATATTGTATGAAGAGCCCAACAATGGGGAGCTTAAAGAGTTAATCGCATTGGATCCTTATTATGTTTATCAGCGTAAGCAGATAAACGGCGAAGAATGGTTACAAGTCAGTCAGTGGTTAGATTGCAAACCTACTACTGGTTGGATGCTTGCTAAACAAAGCGTACCCTGGAAACAGCAAATCACCGTTGCTTTTGATAATCCAGCCCAGCGTGACCGGGTCTTGATGTTTAACAAAGCTGAGGATATACAGCAGATTATTAATTCTTCAAGCCGCGAAGCCCAGTTAGCTACACTTCAAGCCAGCATAGGACATCCACCGTATGATGAGCGCATCGTTTCGGTTGAGCCTAAGAATTTTGTCGATCTTGCTCAACGCCGCTACTTGCTGCCCATCGTTGATTTTATAGAAACCTCCAGTAACGGAATGCCACTGCAATTATTAAAAATTCATTCCATCAGTGACAACGCGCCTATTATTGAGCCGCCTCCCGAAAAGTCGGCTGTTGTATTTGTCATTGATTCTACTGTGTCTATGAAGGATTATATTAACGATACTAAAAATGCCGTTAAACAGATATTTGATGATCTTAGTCAATCACCGGGCGGTTCCAATATTGGTTTCGGTTTAGTGGCTTTTCGTTCAAGCACTGATGCGGTTCCTGAACTAGATTATGTCAGCAAAATACTGGTGTGTCCCGAAGATGTAGATAACAAGAACAGCTTTCTCAAAGCTATTGGCGGGGTTAAAGAAGCCTCGGTGTCCAGTAAAAAATTCGATGAAGATGCTTATGCCGGCATTTATGAAGCACTGAGTATATTTAAAGGTGATTTGGGTATTAAAAAACATGTTGATAGCAAAAGCTGTAAAATTGAGGAATACGCCAGTCGCCATATTATTCTTATTTCCGATGCCGGACCATTAAAGTCAAGTGATACCCTATCAAGAGATAAGAAAGGTACTCAAGACTTGTTTGCACTCGCTAAAGGCTCTAATGTCAATCTTTATGCCATGCACTTAAAAACAGCAAAAGGCTTAGAAGTTGGGAATCATCCTTATGCCGAACGCAATTACCGTGACTTGACTCAAAACCAACAAATCCAAGGCTCGCTTTACTATCCTATCGAGAATGATGCTTCATCGGCCTACTTTAAGCCGCAAATCAAATGTATATCGGGTTTCATTTCTACCATTATTGGTGGCATGAAAACAAATGTAGATAATTCCAAGGATATTTTAAAGAATTGCCCGCCTATCCCTAATGATCAAAAATTAGACCAAGCAATCGAAAGAATGCGCCATCATGCTACGATTTTGGGCGAAGTTTTACGCTTGGAGTATTTAGGCTATACCAAAGAAGGAAATAGTGTACCAGATGATTTTGATGGTTGGATGGCTGATCGGGATTTAACAAATCCCATACGTCCAACTGTTGATGTCAGAATATTTTTAACAAGGCGCGAACTTGAGAACCTGATTATTAGTGTACAGACTATTCTAAATGCGGTTTCATCACAAAAAACCTCGGCAGAACAATTTTTTAACAGCTTACGGGATTATGCCGCAAAAATTAGTCGCGACCCAAGCCGAGCCAAACCCAAGGAGACGGTTACTATCGAGGATATGGGGATTTTAGGTGAGTATATGGAAGGACTACCCTATCAAAGTGCCGTCATGAAACTCAGTCAGGACAGCTGGACAAATATGGAAGCATCGGAACAGGAAGAATTTAAACTTTCTTTAAAAACCAAACTGGAACGCTATCGTGACTATCTAGCGGATAATGCGCTGTGGTATCCAAAAGATACTAGTGTTCCTGAAGACCTGAAAACCTATCCAGTCCCGTTGGACGCGCTGCCATAGCTTTTCAGGAATAATAACATGGAATTAACCTTCAAATTAGCTTGTACCCGAGGTAGAGGCGATGATAACTTTCATATTTCCACCCCGTTAGTTGAACTCAAAACTGGTGACATACTTGCATTAACCGGCCCAAGTGGTTCCGGTAAAAGTACGATTCTGGAAATTCTAGGATTGGTGTTAAAACCAGAAGCAGATAGTCATTTTGTTTGGGAATCCGGAGATGATTCGCTAGATATTGTTAAGTTGTGGGCGCAAAACAATGAACAACCATTGGCAGAATTGCGTGCTAACAATCTAGGCTTTGTTTTGCAAAGTGGCGGTTTAGTACCTTTTTTAAATGTACGCGAAAATATTGCTTTACCGCGCTTATTAGCAGGAATGAGCAAATGGCATGAGCATGTGGACGAGTTGATAGAAAAACTCGGTATTACGCATTTATTGACTAAAAAACCGCATCAGTTATCTGTGGGTGAGCGTCAGCGCACGGCTATTGCCTGTGCTTTGGCACAAGAGCCATCCTTATTGTTAGCCGATGAGCCGACCGCAGCACTGGATCCTGCTCGTGCAGAAATCGTCATGAAACTCTTGATCGATTTAGTGCTTGCGCGTCAAGGTATGGCAGTGATTGTCACGCATGATTGCGACCTGATTCGTCGTTTGGATTTACAAGAAATGCGTGCTGTTTTACATCCTGGCGGTAAAGCTGCCGTATTTAGCCATGTATCTTAAGGTTGAACGTCAAAGTATCTCTTGGTATTTGGTATTTAGCCTAAGCATCAAAGATTTGCTGCATGATTGGCGTGTTGCTAGTGCATTAATGTTATCGATTGTTAGTGTTGTAACTCCATTGCTTTTGTTGTTTGGCTTAAAGACGGGGGTGGTGGCGACGCTACAGGAAATCCTGATTAAAGACCCGCGTAATCTCGAAGTCATTATTTTTGAGAATACCTCTTTGCCCAATGCTTGGTTTGATAAGTATAGAGCCGATACCAAGCAAGTACGCTTTATTATCCCCAAAACCCGTACCTCAAACACCATGATAGACGTGGAAAATCAGGATAATTATCGCTTAAACCGTGTTGAGCTAATTCCTACCGCTCCCGGTGATCCATTATTACCAAGCGACCTTAATCCGCCCTCGCAAACGCTGGATACACTGTTGACTTATGCAGCATCTACACAATTAGATTTACGGCAAGGAGACCAATTAAACGTTTGGTTTAAACGTAAGCTGGATGGTATCGAACAACACGAAAGTATACCGCTTAATATTATCGGAATTGTCCCTGATGCTTCGTTTTCACGTCCGGCTTTGTTTGTTAATCTGTCGTTTTTGGAAGCCTTGGAAGACTATCGAGATGGTTATGCCGTGCCTAGATTATCTATATTGTTAAACAAGGATAAAACATCAGAAGTAACTGAAGTTTTTGATAACTTTCATTTCGCAACCAAAAGCACACCAATATTTTCATTTTTAATTGAACCTAACACCGAGTTTTCAAAATCTCATGAACAATGTGTCGAACTAGATCATAAGTTTGATAAAACCCCTGTTAAGCCCCCTAAATCTCTACTTAATCAAGGTAAAAGTCGCAATAGTCCACGTAGCAGTTATGCATCAGCGCGCTTGTACGCACAAACACCCGAAAATGTAGATACGTTGGCAACTCAATTACGTCATTCAGGTATCGATGTACGTACCCGTAGCGAGGATATTTATAGGCTGCAAGCAGCAGACCGATTGCTGTCCCAGGTATTGGGGCTGATTGCCATAATTTCCTTAGCGGGTGGCTACCTTGCTTTTGGCGGAGCAATCTGGATCACTATAGAACGCAAACGCCACAGTTTGGCTTTGCTACGTTTGCTCGGCTTATGTGGAAGGCAAATTATCGGCTTTTGTTTATTTCAGGCAACAGTACTCGGTAGTATTGCTTTTATTATTTCCTATGGGCTGTATTGGCTGGGATCTAACTTGTTAAACCACTATGGTGCGAACCTATTTTTGGAATTATTAAATGCCGATATTAATGGTATTTTGTTGTGCCAGTTGTCACTAAAAGAAGGCTTTATGGCTGCGGCAGCTACTTTATTATTCACACTTTTTGCTTCACTTCTGGGAGCTGTTCATGCGAAATCTTTTCAAGCCGCAGAATGTCTGCGCGAAATTTAGTGTTGCCGTCATTTTGTCTTTTACAAGTTTCACGACTTTAGCCATTAGCTGGGATGAAAAACTTTATAACCCAAAACCTGCCGAGGGCGACGTTATTCTGCCAATGCCTTGTGGCGGTGCCTTGACCTTTCGAAAAATTGAAACTGAAGAAAAAGAAGGTAAGGAGGGAGGGCCATTAAGCGATCAAATAGTGCGCCTTGGCGACGCTAATTCCGCGTTTAGCTATGCGGAAAATTCCATTGAAATGCCTATCGCCGGTGCTTTTAAAGGAGATAAACCACACACACGCTATTTTTTGTTGGGTAAATATGAATTGACTCAACTGCAATACCAGACAATAACTGAACCGAGCTGTCCAACTATCAATGATAAGAGTAATCTGCCGCAAGCCCAATTAAATTGGTTTGATGCGGTGGATTTTGCCAATAAATATTCTTTGTGGCTGCTAAAAAATGCGCCTGAGCTACTGCCTAGTTACGGCGACGAAAAAGGCTTCATACGTTTACCGACAGAAACTGAATGGGAGTTTGCCGCACGCGGTGGGCTAGCAGTTGCCAATGATGCTAGTTTGTTTCAAGCCTCAGTTTTTCCAATGCCAAAAGGCTCAATGAACCGCTATGTTTGGTATAGCGATCCAATGAACAAAGGCAAGGCTATGCCTATTGGTTCGATTGAATATCCTAACCCTGCCGGTTTATATGACATTCTAGGGAATCTTGACGAAATAGTATTTGACTCCTTTCGCATGACACTTCACTCCAGGTTGCATGGGCAAATAGGTGCATACATTGTGCGTGGCGGCAACTTTCAACTAGGGCCTGACCGTATACACAGCTCTTATCGAAAAGAAATTTCCTATTATAAAAATGGAGAGATTAGTAAACGCGAAACTACTGGTTTACGCCTAGCTATAGGAGGTGCTGCGGTAATCGGAAAAGATACCAAGGAGCTTTCATCACAATGGTCATCCTTACAAGCTATAGCAACAGAGGAGGGTAAGGTAACGCCTGGTGCGCCAGCGGTAGAGTCCACTGCACCAGCCCCTGTGGTTGATGATAGCCAAAGCAAACAACTTATAAGTGACTTAGATAACAAGCTAAAACAATGTCAAAGCGCAACACCAAGCGCATCAATCACTTCTTGTCCCGAATTAATGCCTAATTTATCGGCGCAATCGTTGCCAAATCCAATAGCGGAGCTAAGCGATTTGGCTGAAAAAGCCAATCAACCGGCACTAAAAAACCGACTATATAATTTGCGTGCCGATTTTCAAGCCATTATTGAAGCCCGTAATCAAAAGAGAGATCAGGCTGCCCGTGAGACCTTGCGTACAGCAGCGTTGATTTGTTTAAAAATGCATGATGATTACATTGAAGTTATCAGGCGCTATGAGAATATATTAAAGCTGGACAAATGCATTAATAATTTTAATGACAAGGATTGTCGAACATCAAAAGAGAGGCTAGAGCAAATCAATGGCAAAGTTTTTTTTACCAAACAATCTTACGCCAATACCGTAATGAACCTTGTCCAAAATTATCCGCTGGATGTACTGGAAACACAGAAAAACTTTCTGCTCGATGATTTGCAACGTAATGCCCATACAGATTTTATTTTCTTTGTGAAACAGTTTTATGAACACGCTAAGCGTTTCCATGAAAACAACAAGATTGCCACTGATGATTGGTATGAAAGTTGTAAAAAGGTAGAACTTCAATAACTATAAAACTTAAAAGAGAGAAGATTATGAAAAGTAAACTACGCAAAATAAACACAGCGGTGGCAATTGCATTAACTATTAGTTTAACCGGTTGTGCCACTGTACCAAAATCGCAAATGAGTAATGCGGAAAGCCAGTTGGATGAACAAAGTAGTTGGTTTAGTCGTTCTGATGTCCAGGGCGCTTTGATTATGGGAGCTTTAGGAGGCGGGATTTGTGCATTAGCGGGTGGCAATACGAC
>JBAQYH010000455.1:0-3460 GCA_049299935.1 Methylobacter sp.
CGCTGGAGCGTCTACCACTGCGTTCCCACGCCGGAGCGTGGGAACGATGCAAAGCCTGCACTGAGCTTGTCGAAGGGCGCGTAGCGCGAGGTGGCGTGGGAGGTGTTTGCCGGAAACGCCTGTTCTCGCTGTCGCTCGAATCGGCTTATTCCGGCCTACTTCGAGATGTGTATAAAGATCAGCGCGGCACGTGGGAACGAGGTAATTCACCACGAAGAAATAAAGCTTCGTGTCTTCGTGGTGATAATTTTTTAACCGATTAATAAAGAAGTTACATATTTAGTTATTTCCTCACTATTTATTCTTTCAGAGGGCAACAATGAAGTCTTTGAATTGGCTGTTATATCAAGTTCATCGCTGGGTAGGTTTAGTGCTGGGCTTGTTCATGTTTTTTTGGTTTTTTACCGGTCTGGTGATTATGTATTCCACCCCGACCACGCAAAATCGCAGTCAGCAACTCGCTCACGCAGAAACGTTGGCGCCCGAAGTCGGCTGGCTGAGTTTGGGCGATGCCTGGGATCGCAGCGCCGAGCAACGCAAGGCGGCTGCGGAACCTAAACCCAAGGCAGCCGGTGCAGGCGAACAGAACCGCGCCGAAGGGCAGGGCGGCAAAGGAAAAGACGGCGATGCTGCTGTCAGTATCGCCGATGCCCGATTGGTGCGCAGTGCCGGGGAGCCGGTGTGGCTGGTAGAAGACAGCAAGGGCCGGCGCTTCGCCTTGTCTGCGCTGGACGGTTCAGTGCGTAAAACCACGCCGGATCAGGCGCTGATCATTGCGCAAAACTGGTTTAACGCCGAAGGCAACGGCGCTATCAAGGCCAGCTATCTGGAAACGGTCGATAAGCCGATCATTCTGCGCAATCAGGATGCCTTGAGTCCCTTTCATCGCCTAGCCGTCGGCGATGGCGGAGAATTGCTGGTTTCCTCGCGTACCGGGGAAGTCTTGCATGCCTCTACGCGTGTGGACCGGGCTTTCTATTGGGCGGGCAATTGGCTGCATTTACTGAAGCCGTTGGACGCTATCGGTTTAGGTAAAAATCGCAACGATGTACAGCTATGGCTGGGCTTGTCCGCTACGATAGCGACATTGACCGGGTTGATTATCGGCTGGTTACGCTGGCGGCCCGGTTTCGGGGGTAAAAAGACCTATTCCGAAGGCCGTACCCAGCCTTACCGTGAGTTCTGGTTTAAATGGCATTTCTGGAGCGGGCTGATCGGCGGTACCGTGGCGCTGTTTTGGGCGCTCAGCGGATTCCTCGATACCAATCCCGGCAAAATATTTTCGACGGCCAACCCCAGCCGGCAGGAAATGAACCGCTATTCAGGCAGCGAATTGCCCGAGGCAATGCGCCTGTGGCAGCCGGTGCTGCCGGTTCTGCTGGCTACCGCTGTCGATGGCGCGGATGTTGTCGAGCTGGCTTGGAAGCGCCTGGGCGGTGAGGTCGTGTTGCTGGCCAATACCCGCGACGGACAGCGGCTGCCGCAAAAGCCGGATGGCGGCTTGCCGCAGTTTAGCGAAGCATCGCTGCTGGCTGCCGTACAGCGCGTGGCCGCCAATGCCAACGTGGAAAGCCAGGCGGTTTTGACTGAATACGACAGCTACTACTATCCCAGACACCATCAAAGTTTGGTGGAGAAGCCGCTGCCGGTATTGCTGGTGCAGCTGGCCGACGATGCCGGTACCCGGTTCTATCTGGACCCGCAAGACGGCAAGCTGCTTGCCAAGCTGGACAGAAGCGCTCGCGTGATGCGCTGGTTATACTCCGGGCTGCATCACTGGGACTTCGGCTGGCTTTATTACCGGCCGATATGGGATGTCTGGATGCTGACCTGGGTGTCGTTCGGTTTGGTACTGGGAGGCAGTTCGCTGGTGATCGGCTGGCGGCTATTGAAGAAAACCTTTGCGCCTAAAAGGCGGCCGGCTCGCCGCGTACCGGCCGTCGGTAAAGTGGTTGATATATAGATTATCAAAAGAATGAAAGTGATTGATTTTGCGTGGAAAATTAAAGACACCATAGCGGATGCGGAATATCGGTTTTAAAGATATATCAATCTAATAATATCGTTTTATTACGCATAGCAATTGGCCTAAGATAACTGCCAATGCTGACGGTTCCTGAAAAGGGTTGATCTATCCACTTTTTGAAATACAAACGAGTACATTATTATGGATACACATATAGGCCGCAATCCTGCCGACAGCCAATCGGAACATGCCTCGACGCTGTTGGCTTTTGACGAATTGCAGTCACGCTCGCTGGCCCTCTCTGTCCGGGCGACAGCTTTGGTTTTTGAGGATCCTGTTTCGAAACGATTGCTGGAACAGATCGAACGTATCGCGCCCAGCGACGCCACGGTGCTTATTATCGGGGAAACCGGAACCGGCAAGGAGCTGGTAGCCCGGCATATTCATGCGCTCAGCAAACGCAGCAAAAATGTTTTTGGCGCATTAAACTGCGCGGCGTTGAGCGAAAACCTGATCGAGAGCGAATTGTTCGGCCATGAAAAAGGTTCGTTTACAGGAGCTGTCACGAGTAAAGAGGGTTGGTTCGAAACCGCCAATAAAGGCAGCCTGTTTCTGGATGAAGTGGGCGATCTGCCGTTCGGCATGCAGGCCAAATTGCTGCGTGTGCTACAGGAACGGGAAGTGGTCAAAGTGGGTTCCAGGCAGCCCGTGCCGGTGGATGTCAGAATCATTGCGGCAACCAACGTCAACCTGGAAGAGGCCGTTGCCGCTTCGCACTTTAGGGCCGATTTATATTACCGTTTCAACGTGGCGACTATTCAGTTAAGTCCTTTGCGCGAACGGCCCGGCGACATTCTGCCTTTGGCTCGGCATTTTTTGAAAATTTACGGCGACCGTTTGGGCTATAGCGAAATCAAGTTGTCGCCGGCAACCGAATTGGCCTTATTGAATTACGATTGGCCGGGCAATATTCGCGAACTGGAAAATGCCGTTCATCGCGCGCTTCTGGTTTGCCCCGGTAATCGTTTACGCCCTGAGGATTTCAAATTATCCGGCGTTAGGACTTTGGAACATGGTCCATCCGTTTCAACCTCGTCTTTGGAAAGCGCGTTGCTGCGCCTTTGCGAGCAAGCGCCGCCCAAGCTGTTTGAAATTTTAGAGGAGACGGTTATTCGGACGGCCTTTGCATTCTGCGAGGAAAACCAGGTTCAGACCGCGCGGTTGTTGGACATCAGCCGTAATGTACTCAGGCATAAGCTGGGGCTTTACGGCATGCTGCCGAATGTGCAGAAAAAACTGCCAGACGCAGCATACAATGATGCGGAAGTCTTTAGAGGGGGAGCTGCCGGGAAAGCAGATCCCAAAACCCAGGGCAATCGCGCTTAAATTATTCCGATGACACGAAGTAAATAATCATTGTCCCATCCGGCCTTTAATCGTTTGATCTTGATGCCGACCTTAGAAGTTTTTTCAGCCTTGATCAGATTCAGGGCA
>JBAQYH010000456.1:0-5014 GCA_049299935.1 Methylobacter sp.
GGAGGAGGGCGTCCGCTCTGCCGAGGAAAGCATTATTTTGCAAACCTTGCACATGGAAAACGGCAGCCGTAAGACAACAGCTGAAAAGTTGGGTATCAGCCCCAGAACGCTCCGCTATAAGATGGCGAGGATGAAAGATTCGGGGGTTATTATTTCGTGCTAACATCTGGCATTAAAAATGCTTTAAACTCTGTACTATTAAAAAGGTAAGAGGAAATCCCCATGAGTGAAATGAATGTCAATCAAGTTTTGGCTCAGATGCGGGCAATGTCACTTGAAGCCGGCAGTGCTAAAGTACAAGAGACAGGTAATGGTGGCGCTGACTTTGCTGCAATGCTAAAGCAGACCATCGGTGCTGTTAATGACACCCAGCAAACTGCCGGAAAAATGACGGAAGCTTTTGAGAGAGGCGATACTAATGTAAGCTTGGCCGAGGTTATGGTGGCTTCGCAAAAAGCCACAGTTTCATTTCAGGCAATGCTGCAAGTCAGGAATAAATTAGTTGAAGCCTATCAAGATGTCATGAATATGCCCATGTAGCCCGGTAAACTGCGATTAAAAAATGAGCGAACAGAGCGGTAATAGTTTAATTGAGGCGAATCGCCAGCATGATCCAACGGCAAAGGGCCGGGGGCATCTTGATGGCGAAGCGACCCATATTCTAGCGACCAAGGTCGATGCGCATCCCGCTATCAAAGGCTTGGCCGGGCTGACCATAGCGCGTCAGATCGGGTTGATGCTGGGTTTGGCTTTGAGTGTCGCTATCGGTGTTGCTATTGTGCTCTGGTCGCAGGAACCCTCTTACGGGCGCTTGTATTCCGAAATCGGTGAAAGCGATGTGGCTGAAATTCTTGAAATTCTCAACAAGGAGAATATCAAGTATAAAGTCGAAAACGGTTCCGGCGCTATTATGGTGCCGATGGACCAGGTAAGTTCAATAAAGCTTAAATTAGCGGCTCAGGGATTGCCCAAAAGCAATAGTTTGGGCTACGAGTTGCTGGATAAGGATCAGGGTTTCGGCGCCAGCAAAAGTGTTGAAACGGTGCGCTTCCAACGCGCCTTGGAAGGCGAGATCGCACGGACTATCATGTCCATCCAGAATGTAAAAACGGCCAGAGTGCTGTTAGCCATGCCTGTTCAGTCGGTGTTTGTGCGGGAGCGTAAGAAGCCCAGCGCTTCCGTCATCGTCAATTTATATCAAGGCAGGTCGCTCGATAAAGGCCAGGTCGAATCAATCATTCATTTAGTCGCGTCCAGTGTGCCGCAACTCGACGCCGAGCAAGTGACGGTCGTCGATCAAAAAGGCCAGTTGTTAAATAGCAATGACTCGTCATCAGCGGGAAATTTGACTTCCAAGCAATTCGAATACAAGAAGAATATTGAAGAACATCTGATGGGGCGAATTGAAAATATTTTGTCGCCATTGGTGGGCGGCGACGGAATGCGTGTGCAAATTTCAGCGGATGTGGATTTCACCGAGACCGACAGAACTCAGGAAATGTTCAATCCGGATTTGCCGGCTCTAAGAAGCGAGCAAACATCGGAAGAGCAAAATTCGTTGTCTGCTGCTCAAGGCGTTCCCGGCGCGTTGTCAAATCAACCGACTCCTGCGGGCACGGCTCCGGAAACAACCGCCGCATCGGGTACGGCAGGGGCCAATTCAACAGCTTCGACCGCCTCTAGCGCTTCGCCCGGTTCCCTGGCAAAAAACGCAACCAGAAATTACGAATTGGATAAAACTATTACCCATACCCGCTTGGCTACAGGGGCGTTGCGCCGGTTGTCTGTGGCCGTGGTGGTTGATGACAGGCATGTGCCCCAGAGTGATGGTACCGTTAAAGCGCAGCCTTTTTCCCAGGAAGATATTAATCGTTTTAGCGATCTGGTAAAGCAGGCGGTAGGTTTTGACAGCAGTCGGGGCGATCAGGTTACAGTTACCAATGTGGCTTTCAAAATAGACGAACTTGTTGAAGCATTGCCGGCCATACCTGTTTGGGAGCAAGGCTGGTTTCTTGATCTTATGAAACAAGCGGCCGCCGTGCTGGCCGTATTATTCCTGCTTTTTGGCGTGTTGCGCCCCACCATGCGCAGTCTGGTCAGCCGGGACCTGGAAGAGAAAAAAGCCTTGGCTTTGGCTGAGGCGCAAGAAAAGGCGGCCTCTATCGGGGGGACGGTCCGCTTTAATGAACAAGGAGTGCCTGTCGCGGTACCCGCGGGTCAACAATCCGTAAATTTTGCGACGACACCCAACGAAATACAGGATCTGCTGCTTTTGGACACGCCTCAGAGCTACGAACATCGTTTGGAATATGTAAAGCGATTGGTCGATGACGATTCGAAAGTAGTCGCGCAAGTAATTAAATCATGGGTTAAAAAAGATGGCTAAGGCAGAAAAAAAAAGTGACTTAACCCAAGTTGATCGTGCCGCTGTATTGTTGCTGGCGCTGGGGATGGATAGGGCTGCGCTGGTTCTAAAGCACATGACCCCCAGAGAGGTGCAGATTTTAGGTATCACCATGGCAAGCGTGGGCGAGATCTCCATAGAAATGATGGATGAGGTGGTCGAGGAATTTATTGTCGCCGTCAAGAATCAGACGGCGTTGGGGATGGACACCGATGAATATATCCGCACCGTGTTGATCAGCGCTTTAGGCGCAGATAAAGCGAACAGTATTCTTGACCGGATTTTGCAAGGCGGCAACACTAAGGGTATTGAGCAGTTGAAGTGGATGGATACCCGGTCAATTGCGGATATGATTCGCTTGGAGCATCCTCAGATTGTCGCGACGATTATGTCTTTGATGGACAGTGAGCAGGCGGCTGATGTGATGATGTTCTTGCCCGAAAGCATGCGTTCCGATTTGATGATGAGAATTGCAACGATGAAAGGCGTCCAGCCATCCGCGCTGCGTGAGCTGGATCAAATCATGGAAAAACAATTAACCGGTTCCGATAATGTTAAATCGACCAATATCGGCGGTATTGATGCGGTGGCTAATATTTTAAACTTCCTGGATGGTGGCGCTGCCGACTTGGTGATGGCGGGAATTGCCGAGCACCGGTCTGAGCTGGCTCAGGAAATTCAGGAGAAAATGTTTACTTTTGAAGACCTTACCTCAATCGATGAAAGAGGCATGCAGACATTGCTGCGTGAGGTTTCAACCGGGCAGTTGTTGCTGGCGTTGCGGGGTGTGGGCAGTGAGCTTAAGGAAAAAATATTCAGCAATATGTCCAAGCGGGCGGCAGAAATGTTGCGTGACGATTTGGAGGCCTCGCCTCCTGCAAAGTTAAGCGAAGTGGAGCTGGCTCAGAAAGATATATTGGCTATTGCTAAAAAACTAGCCGATGCAGGCGAGATCCAAATGGGAGTCGGTGGTGATGAGCTTATCTAAGCCCCCCAGATTCACAGCGTCTGAGCTGGAGTCGTTAAGATTATGGAGCATGCCCGATGTTTCCGGAGCAGAGGAGCATAGGCCATCGGAGACGGTGGAAATTGAGGAGGAGCCGACACCGATTTTGACGGTTGATGAAATCGAAGCCATGCAAAAGCAGGCGTATGACGAAGCCTTTGCGCAAGGCAAAATGCACGGTTTTCAGCAAGGTTTCGACGAGGGATCAAAAAAAGGCTATGAGGACAATTTGCACTTGCTGCAAAGTAAGGCGGCGATAATGGTTAGTCTTTTGGAGTCCTTAAGCGAGCCGTTTAAACCACTTGATCAAGAAGTGGAAAGAGAGCTGGTTAAACTGGCTATAGGCATCGCAACGCAAATAATACGCCGGGAAATCAAGATGGACCCTGGGCAAGTCATTGCCGCTGTTCGTGAAACAATCAACGTCCTGCCGCTGGCATCGCAAAAGGTCAGTTTGAAATTACATCCCGAAGATGCCGACTTGGTGCGTTCTGCATTAGCGCTGGATGAGATGTCGCCAAGCTGGAATATCGTGGAGGATCCGTTGATTACCCGGGGCGGTTGCGAAGTCGATACCGAGATTTCGCATGTCGATGCGACGGTAGAGCATCGATTGGCTGCTGTTATCGCAACCATATTGGGTGGCGACCGGGAGCACGATGCCAAGGCCGCGACTGCTTCCGGCAGTCCTAGATCAGGACCGCGGACGGAGACGGCAGAGCAACGCAGGGAGCAGTTGCCGACGACTCCAAGGATGGAGGAGGTAGAGCAACGCAGGGAGCAGTTGCCGAGAACAACGCACGGAACGGTTGCCGACGACTCCAGGGATGGAGGAGTTGTCGAGGATAAAAACTCGTGATTCCGGATGCTGACCGGTCACGGATTTGGCTTGATATATTAAAACCTTATTCCGAAAGATTGACAGAAGTGCCTGAGCTTATTGTCGAAGGCAGGCTTTCCCGTATGGTAGGGCTGACGCTGGAAGCGGTGGGTTGCCGGGCGGCTATCGGTTCCCGCTGCCGGGTTGAGACTAAAACCGGCAGAATGATTGAAGCTGAAGTTGTCGGTTTTTCCGGCGCGCGCGTTTTTTTGATGCCGACTGCGGAAGTTCATGGACTTGAACCGGATTGCCGGGTTATCCCGATGGGCAAAAACAGCTTGGCTAGAGTGGGTTTCGGATTGTTGGGGCGAGTGCTGGACGGCGCAGGAAATGCGATTGATGACAAAGGCCCGCTTAAAACCGATGCGCTGGTTTCGCTCAATGGCGTGCCGATCAATCCGTTATCGAGAAGGCCTATCCGCGAGCCGCTCGATGTCGGGGTTAGAGCGATAAACTCGATACTCAGCGTGGGACGAGGACAGCGGATGGGCTTGTTTGCCGGTACCGGTGTGGGAAAAAGCGTATTGTTGGGCATGATGACCAAATTCACTACGGCCGATATTGTTGTGGTCGGCCTGATTGGCGAGCGGGGCCGAGAAGTTAATGAGTTCGTGCTGAAGACCTTAGGCGAGGAGGGGCTTAAACGAGCGGTGGTGGTGGTTTCGCCTGCGGATTGCCCGCCGTTGATGCGTGTTCATGCGGCGTTATTATCAACCAGTATTGC
>JBAQYH010000457.1:0-2437 GCA_049299935.1 Methylobacter sp.
GTGACACCCGTTGTCGATGGCTTTGCATTGCTGACGATTTGCTTGATTTCCATAATAACCATACCGTTCGCATTAACCCTGGGCGTGACTTCCAAGGTAACGCCGGTATCTATATATTGTATTGAACTCCCTACCGCCAGGCTGCTGGACGCTGCCGTCGTCCCGCCCGCAAGAGGAATCGACGTGGTGCTGGTTTGCACGGGTACTTGATCGCCTACGTTTATTTTCGCTTGCTGATTGTTTAACACCATTAACGACGGCGAAGAAATTACATTGAGGTTATTGGCCGTGGCTTGTGCATTTAAAAGGGCTTTCACCGCCCCGGAGCTGTATATAGCGCTAAATCCGCCGGTTGCGGCGGCGGCAGCGGCTTGGGCGGCAGTTCCCAAGGTATCGGCCACTTTCCCCGGAGGCGTGCCGGTGCTGGCAAGCGCATCGTTCCCTTGGGATAAATACCATGATATGCCGTATTTTAATTCGTCCGTTAAAGCGACCGAGACGATGGTCGCGTCAATCAGCACCTGCAACGGCAGTACATCGAGCTGCTTGATGACAGGGAGTATCACTTCGTACTCCTGCGGGGTGGCGACAATAACGACCGAATTGTTGGCCACGTCTGAAATAATTTTTACATTGTCGATATTGGCAACTTCCGCATCCCCGGTTTGCCCTGGTTTTCCGGCTGATGGTGGTTTTGGTTTTTCAGCCGGTTTATTGGTTAATTCAGCCGCTTTTTGTCCGGGCGCCACTTTTGCCGCTTTTTCCTTCTTGGCCGCGCCGGTAAAAATCTCGTTTAACGTGGCCGCCAGTTCTTCGGCATCGACATGCTGAACCCTATAGACATTCACGCCGCCGCCGGATGCGGTATTGGCCCTGTCCAGGCGAAATATCCAGTTTTCAATATCCCTTAAATAGCTGGCCTGATGCGTAATCGCCATAACCGCATTCAATCTTTCAACGGGTATGAAGCGAAAAAATTCACTTTCTCCGTCCTTGCCCTTTTTATAAAAAATTTCCTCGAGTTCTTTTATAAGCGTTTCCGGCTCAACATGGGATAAGGGAAACAAGCCGAAAGACCGCCCCTTCAACACATCAATATCAAAGGTGCTGACCATATCCATAACCCGGCCCACTTCATCGGGGGTGCCGGAAGCAATCAGGATGTTGCGCGTGGCATCGACATTGAGGATAGTCTTTTCCTGCACCAGCGGTTTTATCACATCGACAATGTCTTGCACGGCGACATTCCTGACCGGGATAACCCTGACTTGAAACCCCGTCCTGCCGCCGGTGCCGGAGGGTGCAAAGTTGGAACTGTACAAGGCTTCGCTGGCCGGTTCGATGTGGTAAATATTGGCGTCCTTAATCAGCACGGCATTGTTCATGCGCAGCAGCATTTCCAGGGTGGGAATCAGCTCGTCCTTGCTCAAGGGGTCGGTCGTTTGCAGCGTGACCTTGCCGGCCACCTTGGGGCTGAGTACGTAGTTTAGTCCGAGGATGTCGCTTAACACCACTTTGGCCACTTCCCCCAAATCGGCTTCGTCAAAATTGAGGCTGTAGGTACCCTCACCGCTGCTTTTGGTTCTTCTATGCTGCGGCGCCGTCTCGGGCACAAACCGGTTGGTGCCGGGAAACAACTCAGGTTTGGCCGGCGTCGATACAGTAGCCGGCACTTTATTTTGCAGTTCTTTTATTATTACATCGGCTTGCTCTTTTTTCACCGGCGTCAACGGCAATTTGGCGACGGGCTTGTGCCCGAGCGATTCGCAACTTGACAGCATTAAACCTACGACCACCAAACCAGAAGCTGTTGTTATTTTTTTAAGGTTAATCATTGGTTATTCTCCGGTGTCTCTTCAGTTTTGTCTTCGGTATCCTCTTCAGGAGCATCTGCCGGCTCAGGAGCCGCAGCCGGCACCGGTGTCGGCACGGGCGTTGCCGCAGGTGCCGGCGCGGGTGCAGCCGGTATTGCGCCGCTTGTCCCCTGCGGCAATGTTTTTGCTTTTGGCTTTCTGAGCAGCAGCTCCTTCTCGTTACTGCCTTGTTTGAGCATGACCCTGTCCCTGTTTATTTCGGTCAGTTTCCAGCCGTCAATATCATCTCCCGTGGTTATTTTTCGATAATTGTCTTTAGCCACCTTTGACTTAGACCGGCTGAATAGTGCCGATACGGTTTTTTTTGTACCGTAAACGCCAATCAGCTGCCAATCGAAGCTTTCCGATTTGGCGGCGGCCGCTTGTTCCGCCTCGGGACGCGGCTCATCGACCGGTCTCCTGCCTTTAATAAACAGCGGCCTGGCAACCAGGTCGACATAACTTTCTTCCGGCTGTTTTGTCAGGTCTATTTCCGGTAACTCATCTGTTTTATGGTCTTGCGGCTTTTCCGGCGTTATCGATGTCAGTAAGCGGTATTGCGTGTAACTTGCGTACAGCCACTC
>JBAQYH010000458.1:0-5512 GCA_049299935.1 Methylobacter sp.
ATGGAATAAGCGGATCGGGTAACCCGCCGTTCGCTACGTTTTTTAGTACTGAAAAACCGGAACTAAAAATAACTTGAAGCCCAAAACAATAAACCACCTGCAAACACGCCCGCCAGCACATCATCCAGCATAATCCCCAGCCCGCCGTGCACCTGCCGGTCAATCCATTTAATCGGCCACGGTTTGACTATATCGAAGAACCTAAACAGGATAAAACCCAGCACCATAGCCTGCCAGCTGAAGGGAACCAGCCACAGGGTTACCAGGTAACCGGCAATCTCATCCCAGACGATGCCGCCAAAATCATGTTCATCGAGCTTTTTTGCGGCGATGTCGCAAATCCAGATGCCGGCAACAGTGACGATCAGCGTCAGCAGGCTGTAAACGAACAGATTGGTTTGCGCAAACAACCAGTAAACCGGAATGGCCGCCAAGGTACCCATAGTGCCGGGGGCTTTTTTTGCCAGACCGGAGCCGAAACCGAAAGCCAGGAACAGGATGGGGTCGGACAGTATTTGTCTGGGTGTCAGTTTGTTTTTACCCAGCTGGGTATTAAGAAAAATGCTCAAAGCCTTTTACCTCGAATGGTTGGATATGCCCCGACTTATTCAAGCGCAAACCCGGTTGGGATTCAATGATGCCGATTCTGGTCGCCGCTATGCTCAACTGGTCCGCCTGCTCTGGGCTTACGGTAAAACACAGTTCATAATCGTCACCGGCGGCCAGCGGCATAGACCAGTCGCCGGTTTCATCGATGTAGGCCAGCACCGCTTTAGACAGCGGCAACGCTTCCCAATCAAGGCATGCGCCTACCCGGCTTTGTTCCAGAATATGGCCCAGATCACCGGCCAAGCCGTCCGATAAATCGATACAGGCATTGGCTATGCCGATCAAGGCTCGCCCGGCTTCGACTTGCGGTTCCGGCCGGTTAAATCGAGTTAAGGCTGCCTCGGGATTTTCACAAGCATAACCTTGCTTTATCTTTAAGCCCAGACCTGCATCGCCCAAAAAGCCGGTCATATAAACAAAATCGCCGGGCCGGGCCGCGGAACGCATCAACGCCCGGCCTTTCGGAACCAAGCCCATGGCCTGAACCGTCAAGGTCAACGGGCCGGAGGTGGTATCGCCGCCGATCAAATCCACCGAATAGCGCTCGGCCAGATTTAAAAAGCCTCGGGCAAAAGCCGTCAGCCAGCCTTCATCGACTTTAGGCAGGGTCAATGCCAGCGTCACGGAAACCGGCTTGGCGCCCATCCCGGCAAGATCGCTTAAATTGACGGCCAGCAGTTTATGCCCCAGCAGTTCCGGGTCGGTTCCGGCAAAAAAATGCACGTTTTCGACCATCGTATCGGTGGTCACGGCCAGCTCGAAACCCTCGGGAATAGACAGCAACGCGCAGTCGTCGCCTATGCCCAGGCGCGTTGAGGGATTTTTGATCCGCTGCCGGGTGAAGAAACGCTGGATTAAGGCAAATTCGGAAAGAGGCATTAGGCTAAAGCCGGATAGACATCGTTCCCACGACGGAGCGTGGGAATGCATCCTGCAACGCTCCAGCGTTGCCGAACACGACGCTGGAGCGTCACTAACTGCGTTCCCACGCCGGAGCGTGGGAACGATAAATCGTCTTTCACCTTACGCCTTTCGCCTTAATTTCCAGCGCTCTTTTTTGCTGCGCGACCTTATCCAGTATGCCGTTAACATACTTGTGGCTGCCATCGGCGCCAAAGTGCTTGGCGAGATTAATACCTTCATTCAAGACAACCCGGTACGGCATATCCAACCGGTGCAACAACTCGTACACGCCGATTCTTAAAATTGCCCGTTCGACCGGATCAATCGTATCGACAGGACGGTCGACAAATTCCGACAGCGCCTGGTCGATGGCTTCCAGATTTTTAGGCACGCCGTAAAACAACTCGACAAAATAACTTTTCTGAGCATCTTTCAAGCGCTCTTCTTCCAGAAATTGCCGTTCGATCTCGGTAAGACTCTGACCGGCCATCTGCCATTGATACAATGCCTGTACAGCAGCCTTTCGGGCATTGGTTCGAGCTTGACTCATTATATTTCCAGGTTATTAAATAAACTTACCATTTCAATGGCCGACATGGCCGCTTCCGCGCCTTTATTGCCGGCTTTGGTGCCCGCACGCTCTATCGCCTGCTCAATGCTGTCAACGGTTAATACGCCGAAACTGACCGGCACATTGTATTGCAGGGAAACCTGCGCCAAGCCTTTAACGCATTCGCCGGCGACATATTCGAAATGCGGCGTGCCGCCTCGGATCACCGCACCTACGGCGATAATCGCGTCGTATTTTTTAGCCGCCGCGACGCGTTGCACCACCATCGGCAACTCGAACGCACCGGGAGCTTTTACCAGATGAATATCCGCTTTATTGGCGCCGTGACGCACCAGCGCATCTATCGCACCGGCTTCCAATTGTTCAACGATAAAGCTGTTAAAACGTGAGGCTACGATACAGAATTTTCCGCCTTGAACGAGTAAATTTCCTTCAAAGGTTTTTAGTGTTGACATGATGTTTCTCTTGTATAGTGAATCTATAAGTGTTTAATTTTGCAACCATTTAGCTCATAGAAAAATGGAACACGGATGACACGGATTGGACAGATTTAAACGGATTTTTAATACTGAGAGCACGTTATTCTATGCTTTTAATCAGTGAATTAACCGTTTAATCTGTGTCATCCGTGTTCTATTTTTTAACTTGCTGTGGCGAGTTTATTCAACCTACATGCTCGGCGACTTCCAAATCGAACCCGGACAACGCGACATACTTTTTCTGGGGGCCTAAAACCTTCAGTTTGTGCACCCCAAGATCGGCCAGGATTCTGGCGCCGGTGCCTGTGGTGCGCCAATCAGCGGCTCCGGCGGCCTGGACCGGATTAACGATGCCGTGATCTTCCAGCTGATAGTGATGTATCAGTTCGGCCAGCGACTTATTGTCCTCGCTTTGCCTGATAACCACCAACACCCCGCGCCCTTCCTCGGCGATCTTTTGCATGGCCTCACGCAATGAAATGCTGCAATCGCTGCGTTTGGATGCAAACACATCATCCAGCAGATTCCGCGCATGAACCCTGACCAAAACCGGTTCATTACCGGAAACCTGCCCCATCACCAGCGCCAGATGCAGGTTGTTGTCGTTTCTGTCCTGGTAGGCATAAAGCCTGAATTCGCCGAATTCGGTGGGATAAGCGCATTCGCTGATGCGCTCAAGGGTGTTTTCGTGCTGGATACGGTAATGGATTAAATCGGCGATGGTGCCGATTTTAAGGTCGTGCTGCTTGGCAAACACCTCCAAATCCGGCCGCCTTGCCATTGAGCCGTCTTCATTGAGTATCTCAACGATAACCGCCGCAGGTTCCACGCCCGCCAACCTGGCTAAATCGCAGCCTGCTTCGGTATGCCCGGCACGGTTTAATACGCCGCCGGATTGCGCCATTAACGGGAAGATGTGCCCCGGCTGAACCAAGTCATCAGCCTTGGCATCTGCCGCTACCGCACATTGAATAGTGCGCGCCCGGTCGGCCGCCGAAATGCCGGTGGTGACCCCGGTTGCCGCCTCGATAGACACGGTAAAATTGGTGGAATGGGCGGTTTTGTTTTCATTGACCATCAACGGCAATCGCAGCTGCTGACAACGCTCGCCGGTCAAGGTCAAACAAATCAGGCCGCGCCCGTAACGGGCCATAAAATTTACATCTTCCGGGCGCGTGAAAGAAGCCGCCATGACCAAGTCGCCTTCATTCTCACGGTCTTCATCATCCATAATGATGACCATTTTGCCTAAGCGTAAATCTTCTATAATTTCTTCGATGGTATTCATGTTACCTTTGGGCTTAGCCTAAAAAACCGCTTTTTTGCAATAACTCTTCTGTGACGCCGCCGCAACTTTTAGCCGCCGCATCCCCCGTGATTAACCGCTCCAGATAGCGAGCCAGTAAATCCACTTCCAGGTTGACTTTGGTTCCGACCGCAGCATCGCCCAGCGTCGTCTCCTTCAGCGTATGCGGCACGATATTGACGCTGAACACCGCGCCATCGACTTCATTGACGGTCAGGCTGATGCCGTTGATGCAAATAGAGCCTTTTTCGGCAATGTATTTGGCCAGGTTATCGGGCGCTTTAAATTTAAAACGGAACGAACGTCCGTCAGCCCGCTTTTCCGTTACCGCACCGATGCCGTCGACATGGCCGCTGACGATATGTCCGCCCAACCGGGTTGACGGCGTCAAGGCCAGCTCCAGGTTGACCGGTGTGCCGACTGTCGCCGCATTCAAGATGGTCCTGGACAAGGTTTCATTGGACACATCGGCGCAAAAATAATCCGAGCCCAGCTCCACCGCAGTCAGGCACACGCCGTTGACGGCAATGCTGTCGCCCAACACGACATCGTGCAGCGGTAATTTTCCGGTCGCTATGGTCAACCGGCAATCGCCGGCTTTCCGCTCGATGGCCGATATTTTACCCACTGCCAAGATAATGCCTGTAAACATTGATACCCCTACGATGGTGTATAAGTTAATTTTAAATCCTGGCCGACTTGCCTGGCATCGCGCAGTTTTAACTGCTTTTTGTCGGCCATCTGCTGCAAGCCCGGCAGCTTAAACAATCCGCGCCCCTGGTCGCCCAAAATGCAGGGCGCCATATAGATGACATACTCATCAACCAGCCCTTCGTCCAGCAATGCGCCATTCAGCACGGAACCCGCCTCAACCAGCAGTTCGTTGATTTGCTGCCCGGCTAAAAAATCCATCACGGCCGGCAAATCCAGCCGCCCGTTTTTGCCGGGCAGTCGGTAGACTTCAAAACCTGCCTGCTGCAACACGTGTTGTTTTTGCGGGGCCTCTGCGCAGGTTAAAATCAGGCTGCGTCCCGGCAGCTTTACTATCTGTGCGCTAACCGGCATGTTCAAATGCGTATCCAGCACCACCCTGTGCGGTTGCAGGACATCGCCCTCGACACGGGCATTCAGCGCCGGATCGTCCGCCAGCACGGTATTGATGCCGGTTAAAATCGCCGAGCTCTCCGCTCTTAACCGTTGCACATCGGCCCTGGCCTCGGCTCCGGTAATCCATTTGCTTTCACCCGATGCCATCGCGGTGCGCCCATCCAGACTCATCGCCAGTTTGCTGCGCACAAACGGGCGGTTTTCGGTCATACGCTTGATAAAACCGCGATTTAGCGTCAGTGCGTCTTCCTGCAATATGCCGCAGCATACTTCAATCCCTGAGGCTTTGAGCTTTTCCAGCCCGCTGCCCGATACCTGGGGATTGGGGTCCTGCATCGCCGCAACAACCCGGCTGACTCCGGCTTTTATCAGCGCATCGCAACACGGCGGCGTTTTGCCATGATGACTGCAAGGCTCCAGCGTGACATAAGCCGTTGCACCCTTCGCATCCGGTACATTTTTTAAGGCTTCAACTTCCGCATGACCCTGGCCCGCCTTAACATGCCAGCCCTCGCCGATCACCGCATCGTCCCTGAC
>JBAQYH010000459.1:0-12759 GCA_049299935.1 Methylobacter sp.
CATCAATCACTTCAGACTATTCCATTGATGGTTTACGCAGCAATGCCAGTATGCTTTAGCAACGCGTCAATGGTCGGTTTGCGGCCGCGGAAGTTGATAAATAATTCCATCGCGTCCTGGCTGCCGCCTTTTTCAAGGATGTTGGTCAAGAAGGCTTTGCCGGTTTCCTGGTCGAAAATGCCTTTTTCCTCAAACAGCGAAAAAGCGTCGCTGGACAACACTTCCGCCCATTTGTAGCTGTAGTAGCCCGCCGCATAACCGCCGGCAAAAATGTGCGAGAAGCTGTGCGCAAAGCGGTTGAATTTGGGTGGCCGGACAACGGCAACCTGTTCCCGGACCTGTTCCAGGGTTTCATAGATGCGGCCGCCTTTTTCGGGGTCGTAGTCACGATGTATCCTGAAATCGAACAGGCTGAATTCCAGTTGCCTGACCATAATCATGCCGGCTTGGAAGTTTTTGGCCGCGATCATTTTATCGAATAACGCATCCGGCAATTTTTCGCCGGTTTGATAATGTCCGGACATCAGCGCCAGCGCTTCCTGTTCCCAGCACCAGTTTTCCATGAACTGGCTGGGCAGCTCGACCGCGTCCCATTCCACGCCGTTAATGCCGGACACGCCGAGATGATCGACCTGAGTGAGCATGTGGTGCAGGCCGTGGCCGAATTCATGGAACAGCGTGGTCACCTCGTCATGAGTCAGCAATGCCGGCGTGTCGCCGGCCGGTGGGGTAAAGTTGCAGGTCAGGTAGGCGACCGGGGTTTGAATGGTGTCGTCGGACCGCTTGCGGCTGACGCAATCGTCCATCCAGGCGCCGCCGCGTTTTTTAGCGCGGGCATAAAGATCGAGATAAAACCGGCCACGAAGTTGACCGTTCTGGTCATGGATCTGGAAAAAACGCACATCGTGATGCCAGCTGTCGAAATCGCTAATCTCGGTTATTTGCAGGCCGTACAGTTTTTCCACGATCGCAAACATGCCGGGCAGGACGCGGGTGATCGGGAAGTAGGCTTTCACTTCTTCCTGCGACAGCTGGTAAAAATGCTGGCGCATTTTTTCCGAAAAATAGGCCATATCCCAGGATTGCAGGTCGTTAATGCCGTAGTGCTGTTTGGCGAATTCGCGCAATTCGGCCAGATCCTTGCGCGCATGCCGCCAAGACCGGTCGGCCAAGTCTTCCAGAAAAAGGGTTACGTCATCCGGCTTTTCAGCCATTTTGGCCGCTAGCGACAGTTCTGCGTAATTGTTGAATCCCAGCAAACGGGCTTTTTCATGGCGCAGGGCCAGGATTTTTTCCATGTTTTCGCTGTTGTCCCACTGTTCGGCATGCGGGCCTTGGTCGGAAGCGCGGGTTGCGAAGGCTTCGTAATGTTCGCGGCGCAATTCGCGGTTGTCGGCATAAGTCATCACCGAGATATAAGACGGGAATTGCAGCGTGATCATCCAGCCGTCTTCATTGTGGCTTTCGGCGGTCTGTTTGGCCTGGGCTAAAGCGGATTCAGGCAATCCGGCCAGGTCTTGTTCGTCCCTGATCAGTTTAGTCCAGGCATTGGTTGCATCGAGCAGGTTTTCTTCGTAGTTGCTGGCAAGCGCGGACAGTTCCTGGCTGATGTCTTTGTAGCGTTGTTTTTTCTCGTCATCCAGGTCGATGCCGGACAATTTGAAGTCTCTCAGGGCATTGCGGATGATTTTTTGCTGGGCGGTGTCGAGCGTTGCAAATTCTTCGCTGTCGGCAATAAAGCGATAGGCCTTGAACAGGGCTTCGTTTTGGCCCATTTCAGTCGAGTAGGCGCTGAGTTTGGGCAGGCAGGCGTTGTAGGCGTCGCGCAGCTCATCGCTGTTGACCACGGAATTCATGTGGCTGACCGGGGACCAGGCTTTGTTCAGCTTATCGTCCACATCTTCCAGGGGCTCGATCAGGTTTGTCCAAGTGTAATGCTGCGTGGCTGCGAGATGCTGTTCTACTGACGAACGGGCATCGCTTAATAACTGATCGATAGCGGGTACTACATGTTCCGGCTTGATCTGGGAAAACAGCGGCAGTGTGGAGTTGGCTAATAAAGGATTGTTCATAGTGGTATCAGGAAAGAAAGTTCATGGCTGCTTTGATGCGATGCTGTGCCCTGTGCAGTACATCCAAGGAAAAGTCAGGGGTCAGTTTGCTGTTTTTAAGTTTGGTGTAAGCGGGTATGGAGTTCAGGTACGGTATTTCCTTGGCTCTGTTGGTGCCGAAATAACTGTGCAATTTGGCCAGGATGACGACATCAATCAGATTTAACTTGTCGCCCTCGCTTTCGTAGAACCAGTCTTCGGCGTACTTGGGGATGCAGGCTAATTCCGGAGCAAAGCCCAATGTGTGCAACACCAGGGAGCCGACCGGCGGGCTCATAAACGGGATGGCCGAATCCAATACGTCCAAATTCGGGTATTCATTCGGATACTGTTCGGCAAAATGCAATATCGGTATCGTACCGATGTCGCTGACCAGTCCGGCCAATAAAGCGTCTTCCGGGTTGGGCGAACCGTTTTCCTGGGCAAGCACAAAACTCAGGCTCGATACATAGAGACTGTTTTTCCATAAGTTTTGCATTTTTTCCATCAGTTGCGGATTTTGGCACCGGAATAATTGTTTCAGGCTGATGCCCATGACCAGTTTGCGGGTTTGATCCAGGCCCAAGCGGGTAACGGCCGCATGGCAGTTGGTAATCGGCGATATGGGCGAGTATAGCGGGCTGTTGGCAAGTTGGATCAGCTTGGCTACGATCGAGACATCAACCCCGATAATCTTAACAACCTCATTGATGCCTAGGTCTTTTTCCATCGCTTCTTTCAATCTTAACGCGACATTGGGTAATGAGGGCAGGCTTAATTTATTTTCCCGATAGGCTCCCGAAAAACTGGCAAAAAAACGATTGCCGGCAATTTGTTCGGGTAATTCAATATCAAGGAGTTCAACGGCAACAGACGGTTGGATGCTTTTGCCCGACCATCGACAGATAAATTCTCCCGAAATTGCCAGAATAGTGATGTCTGTTTTAGCAAATGCCGTTGCGCCGCAAAGTTTGCCGCTATTGAGCGGCAGATTGGCCAGCGATGACTCGGCCGACAGGGTGTAGCGGTTGTCGCTGTCGGGCTGAAGCTCGACGCTGCCTTCAAGCAGATAAAAAACGGAATTGGTTTTTTGACCTAGCCTGAAAATGACAGAACCCTGGGCATAGCTGAGCGTAGTGTGGGCCAGTTGCTCGACATAGGTGTCGTCCATGTCCCGGAGTGGGGCCAGTTTTTTTAGCGTTGCCAGCGGTAGTTTTTTATGTTCGGTGAAAATGGGTTCCGAACAGGTAAGTGGGTTAGTTGGGCTGGCGGAAGGGGGGATGTCTGGTTTTTTTTCCGGTGGGGTGTTCTTGGGACGCTTGGAAAATAGTTTAGTAAACCAATTCATGATGACATCGCTAATAAATTTATTGATTGGAAGGTGTTTTGTAATGGCTTAAGGGTGCGTGTCTTGAGTGTCAAAAAACAGGGCTGTTTTGGACAGGTGATCGTGCCAGCTGCGCTGGTCCTTGTCGATAAGAATCCACAAGAAGCCCAGTCCACAAAATCCCCATGATACGATGGCGGCCACGAAACGGAGTAAGGCCTGTTTCCAGGTGATGGGTTTCATGTCCAGCGTGAGCACTTTTATTTTCCATGCTCGCAGACCCAATGTTTGCCCTCCATGAGTCCAAAACCAGGCGTAAAAGAAGAAGCTGACCAGCAGTAAATACAGGGGGAAAAAAAATTGTTGGGCAGTGAAGGCCCTGCCTCCATTTAAAGGAAGCAATAGAGCGGTCGCGACAAATAAAACGGCGATCAGCAACAGAAGGTCGTAGAATATTGCTGTTAGACGACGTAAAAAACCAGGTTTGGAAGCGCAGACATGACCTGGTTTTTGCTGTGTATTCTTTGTTGGATCGACCAATTAAATTTTAAATAAAGCTAGTTTTTGACCGAAATACATGCACATCGCCATTAGCGCTCCCAGCATTACGAGAGAAAATAAGAATGGCGGTCTATGAAACAGAAGAATGAAAAAATCTGTTGCAAAAAGGCTGGTTAACAAAGGTTGGTCAATTAAGCTATTAAGAATCTTTTTGAACATAACAAATTCCAGTCAAGCACGCTAATGTTTGTGCGAGTGTTTAAAAAATGGTTGCCTGATCTTTTATCTGGTGCGCGCAATATGGTGTAATTAGAATTGCCGGTAAAAATCAGAGTGGTGATTCTACTCCATTCAAAAGGGGAATGTAAAAGAAACTTGCGGATTGGGTTAGAATTCATTACCGATGATATAATCAATTTAATTAGAAAAATAAACAGGGTGTAAAGACTATTTTAAACTTCTTTAAAAAAATTATGGGTCCTGTACTGAGCAGGGTCGAAGTGTCGGCCAGAAACGAGGCTGTACCGGTTGCCGGACAAGTCAAAATATATTCGCGCTCGGAACATAATATTTCGCGATCCCTGATCAGTGAAAATGCACTGAAGGTTTTGTATCGTCTGCAAAAAGAGGGTTTCGATGCTTATCTGGTCGGCGGCTGCGTGCGTGATTTGCTGTTGGGGCGGGAACCGAAGGATTTTGATGTCGTCACCAATGCAGATCCTGACCAGGTTAGAAAAGTATTCCGCAATTGCCGGTTAATCGGGCGCAGGTTTCGCTTGGCGCACGTGCATTTTGGTCGGGAAATTATTGAGGTTGCGACTTTCCGCGGTGCGGGAGAAGAGCAAAACGACAAGCAGGTGCTCAACAATGAAGGGCGTCTGTTGCGGGATAATGTCTACGGCACGATTGAGGAAGATGTTTGGCGCAGGGATTTTACCGTTAATGCGCTCTACTACAATATCAAGGATTTTTCGGTAGTGGATTATGTCGGCGGCATGGCTGACCATAAAACCGGGACGCTCAGGCTTATCGGCAATCCTGAAACGCGTTTTCGTGAAGACCCCGTGCGTATGTTGAGGGCGGTGCGGTTTGCCGTTAAGCTCGGTTTCAAGCTGGACCAGGAATGTGAAAAAGCGATACACAACGACGCTCCCTTGCTGGCCAGCATCCCGTCCGCCAGGCTTTACGATGAAGCGATAAAGCTGTTTTTATCCGGCTACGCGCTGCAAACTTTTGAAATGCTCAGGCATTACGGACTTTTTCAAGTGCTGTTTCCGTCTACGGAAAACAGTTTGGCTGTTGAGGAAAACGGTTTTCCCCGGTTGTTGTTGATTAAGGCTCTGGAAAATTCGGATAACAGGATAGCCGAGGGTAAAACGGTTACGGCTTACTTTTTACTGGCGGCCTTTTTGTGGGAGCCGGTGCGGATGCTGGCCAAGGCGAAAATGGCGCAAGGCGAGGTTGAATATATTGCCTATCAGGATGCCGCCAGCGAGGTTATTGCCAGGCAGATCAGAAGTACGGCTTTGCCGCGCCATATCAGTATGGCTATGCGCGAGGTTTGGAGTTTGCAGCCCAAATTTAATGCGCGTATTGGTTCTAAACCCAGCCGCTTGATCGGGCATCCCCGTTTTAGAGCGGGCTATGACTTTTTGTTATTGCGCGCCGAGACCGGAGGAGCCGATCCGGAGTTGGCGGAGTGGTGGACCCGCTATCAGAATGCCGATGAAAACGAACAAAGAAAAATGACCCAGCCGCCGCGCCGCGCTCCAAATAACAAGTCGGGCCGCAAAAGAAGCTATCACCGAAAGGGAAAAGATAGTGCGCCAAAAACCGAGTCTTAAGGGCATTCGATAGCAATGAAAAATCCCAACACAGACTTGGTAACTGCATATATAGGATTGGGCAGTAATCTCGCAAATCCTGCCGATCAAATAAAATCAGCGCGCACTGCAATAACGCAGATAGCCGGAGTCAAGGAGTTGGCATTTTCGAGCTTGTATCATAGCGCGCCTATGGGGCCGCAGGATCAGCCGGATTACGTTAATGCGGTAATGTGTGTCGCAACCGATTTGCCGCCGATAGATTTGCTGAGGTGCCTGCAACGTATCGAAAACGATCAGGGCCGGGTCAGAAAAGCTGAGCGCTGGGGAGCAAGAACACTGGATTTGGATGTGTTGATCTATGGCGATCAGCTCATCGAACTGCCTGATTTAATCGTGCCGCATCCGGGTTTGGCTGAACGGGCTTTTGTCTTGTATCCGTTGCATGAGATCGCTCCGCAATTGCGGGTGCCCGGAAAAGGCGATATTGCCGATCTGCTTGCCCAGTGTCCTATGAATGGACTGAAGCGGCTGGATTGATTTTTGCCTCAGTCTTCAGTCATCCGATTAAAATGAATCAATATTCCTCCACTGCTACGCTAAAAGCGTTGTCGATTACCGATCTGGCCGCGATGAAACAGCGTGGCGAGAAAATCTCTTGCCTAACTGCCTACGATGCCGCATTCAGCGCATTAATCGACAAGGTTGGCGTCGATATGATGCTGGTAGGCGATTCTCTGGGTATGGTTATCCAGGGGCATGGGACTACGCTGCCGGTCACCATCAGGGATATGGTTTATCATACCCGGTGCGTCAGCAATGCCAGGCAGCGAGCGTTTATCATCGCCGATTTGCCGTTTATGAGTTATGCCACGCCTGTTATTGCGGCCAAAAATGCGGCCAAATTAATGCAGGTTGGCGGCGCGCAAATGGTTAAGCTGGAAGGGCCGAGAATTGATTGCGTCCGTTTCCTGGTCGAGCAGGGCATTCCGGTTTGCGGGCATTTGGGCTTGTTGCCGCAATCGATCAATCAATTGGGCAGTTATAAGGTTCAGGGCAAAGAGCACGCGGCAGCCGAAAAAATACTCGCCGATGCCCGGCAATTACAGCAAGCGGGTGCGGGACTGTTGGTGTTGGAGTGTGTCCCGGCTAGCTTGGCGAAAGACATCAGCGCACAGTTAACGATTCCTGTTATCGGCATCGGTGCCGGTGTAGACTGCGACGGACAAGTGCTGGTGCTTTACGATATGCTCAATATCGGTACCGGCAAGCGTCCGCGTTTTTCCAGGAATTTCATGAGTGACGCAGCGAATATCGAGGAGGCTATCTATGCTTATCATCAGGCGGTCAAGCAGTCCCGTTTTCCAGCGGCTGAACATAGTTTTTAAGGCTTATGCAGATAGTTAATACCGTATCAGAATTACGCGATGCCGTTAGGGCGTGGCGCTTGGCAGGGCAGAGCGTCGCATTGGTGCCGACGATGGGTAATCTGCACGCGGGACATCTGGCGCTAGTGAATGAAGCCCAAAAAAAAGCGGATCGGGTGGTGGTCAGTATTTTTGTAAATCCTACCCAATTTGGTGTCGGCGAAGATTTTGAAACCTATCCCCGCACCGAGAAGAAAGACCAGCAAAAACTCGATGCCGCAGGCGCGGATTTGTTGTTTCAACCTGCTGTCTCAGAGGTTTATGTGCCGGATGCCAAAACGGTCGTGTCGGTAACCGGCCTGTCTGAATGGTATTGCGGCGCGTCCAGGCCGGGGCATTTTGACGGGGTTGCGACAGTTGTCTGCAAATTATTCAACATCGTGCAACCGGATGTTGCGTTGTTCGGGTTAAAAGATTTTCAACAGTTGACGGTGATACGGACGATGGTCAGGGATTTGAACATTCCTGTTGAAATAGTCGGTGTGGAAACGGTGCGGGAAGCCAGCGGCTTGGCGATGAGTTCCAGAAACGGTTATTTAACCGCCGAGGAAAAAACGGTTGCCGCAAAACTGTATCAAGCCTTGCGTGACGCGCGTGATGCTGTTTTAGCGGGACAGCAGTCTTATCAGGAGATAGAGAGCAGAGCGCTGCTGTTTTTACAGGAATCCGGTTTTCAGCCGGATTATTTTAGCGTGTGCAGGGTGAGCGATTTAAAAAAAGCAGCCAAGGATGATGTCGAGCTGGTTTTGTTGACGGCGGCGCGCTTAGGCAAAACCCGGTTAATCGATAATGTTTGTTTTTCCAGAATCCCCCTCAGTCCCCCTTTGCCAAAGGGGGAAGCCGAAGGCAGGGGGATTTAAATGCTAAAAGTTGATGCATTGTTGCAATTAATGGATAATGCGCGGTTCTCAAGGGTATTTATATAGTTTTTTATTATGCAAATCACGATGCTTAAAGCGAAATTACATAGAGCCACGGTGACTCATTCAGAATTGGGTTATGAGGGTTCTTGTGCGATTGACAGCAATATTCTCGATTTATCGGGTATCAGGGAATACGAGCAGATACAGATTTACAATATCAACAATGGCGCGCGTTTTACGACCTACGCCATTCGTGCCGAAGCAGGATCTGGGTTGTTTTCAGTTAATGGCGCGGCTGCCCGTCTGGCGTGTCCCGGTGACCTGATTATTGTTTGCGCATATGCAATATTGGATCAAAAGGAAGCGGAAAAACATAAGCCTACCCTGATTTATTTTAATGAAAAAAATCAGGTTCAGCGTTCAGCCAGTTCCATTCCCGTGCAGGCTGCTTGATTGCCTGTCTTATCCGCGCGATTTTAATGCGCGCGAATTAAAAAGCGCACTTGGGGCTTTTTGTGGCCTATAGCTGCTGCTAAAGGTGACGCCCGCGAAAGAACATCCCAGAGTTACTTATTCTTATGCATCACGGATGACTGCATGAACAGTATTTACCCCCGCAATATCATCCATGTGGGGAGTATGCCGAAGCAGCGTAGCAGTCGTCGAGGCCAGGAGAACACGAGGAAAACATAAACTTCGTGCCTTCATGGTAAATAACAGAATCGGGTATGCAGGGTAGGTTCTTTAATCGGGCGTCGCCTAAAAGCGGCAGTAAAAGATAACTGCTTAAGTCTGCTGCCAAAAATTAGGAGACGCTTTTCGAAGAGGCATCCTACCTGTTGTTAGTCTTATACGCCTTCAGAAACATTAATGTCGGTCAGCGTTATGCTTTGTTCTACTTGAGCAAGCACTTTTTGTAAGCCTATTCTCTTTGCACTGTTAATCACCAACGGGGATTTGATAGAGCCTTTAATAGTAGGTTGATCGGATGTGTCTTTATGCAGAATGATCAGGACAAGTACGTCAGCGGTATCCTCAATTCCCAGCGTGGCTTCTTCCGCATCGCTTAATACAAAGTTGTAATTGATATTGAAAATAGACGGTTGCGCCACTGAAAAGACAAGGGATTCATCATCTAAGGATTGCAGCCAGAAAATGAGCGGGTTCTCACCTTCTTGATGAAACAGTTTGAAACGGGTTTGATCTTCAAAGCCAGGGATTCCGTTGGGAAAGCTGATAATAGTGCTGGGATCGATGGATTGTTCGCCGAGAAAACTTGATTTAATTTCCATAATGTACTCTGGTGAAAGTGGATTTAAAAATAGATATATAGTCTAAAATCGGCAGTATAGCAAGGCTGGCTTGTTAATGGGTTATTTACCAGGATCTTACCCAGTCGCCGACCTTGATGCCCAGTTCACGTGCAGGGACTTCCAAACTGCCTATGGCGTATCGAGGGGTGATATTGCGGATGGTTAATACACCGGCAGGTTGCTTGTCTTTACCAATAAAACCGATGCCGCCATCCAGATTTAAGTCATTGCCGCCTGTACCATAAACCACCAGTTGATCGCCGACATTAAGTCTTTCCTGTGCGCCCGCATCAATAAACACCTTATCGTCCCTAATTTCAACAATCCGCGTTGTGAAAGGGTAACAGCTTAAGGACTGGCGAATATCGGCACTGGCACGATCTATAATTTGAGTGATTTTTTCGCCGGTCGAAGTTGAGTTAAAGCGCTCGCTGCCTACCGTATAAGTGGCCGGTATCCATACATCGCCTATGGCATCATCAACATAACGCTGCTGGAACAGCAATGCACCGGTGTGTCCTTCATGTACAAAAACATCGATCCCAATTCCGCGTCTGGCTACAACATCGCGCGCCAAGCTTCTGGCGAACGCCAAAGGTCCTGCGCCTCTCATGTATTCAGCGGATTCGACCTCCAGATCTCTAATCACGCCGGACAGTACAAATTGTACGCCATTGGATGTTGCTATTTGCATGACTTTTGATGGACGGTAGGCAGTTCGGTCCTGCATTTCCGGCGCCAAGTCGGCTCTTGGATATAGATTGATATTGGTGGCATTGCTGCCGATAAAATCGCCGGACTCGATTAAAAGATTGTTAAGTTCGCGCGGAATGCCGCTGGATAAATCCTGCGTTTCGTAACCGGTCACCTGTTCCTGTTTGGCTAAAGGGAAGGCGGTTGCGATAATGCGTTTGCGATAGGGAGGTGCGCAGGAACTATCGGCGGATAATTCCACCGCGGCTACAACATGATAAATATTATCGGCAGTCCACTCCTTGATAACCCGGGTATTGCTTACGGCTGCTGCGGTGCGCATGGAAAGCGTATCCAGCGAAACGTTGTTTTGATCGACCAAGGTGCGGCTGTGCATATTAACCGACGATTGCATGGATGCCTGACGAATGGCATCCTGCAAAGCCTGCTTTTTGGCTAATAACGGCATGCCTTTGCTGATGGCGGCCTGGCCTTCAACGGTGACTACATTGGCCTTGGCATGCTGTTGAACATTGGCGCAGGACAGGCTTAATAAAATGAGCGAAGCCGCTATGCATTTAAATAATATTTTTGCCATTTATCGAACCGGTTAGTTGCTGAGAATAATTGCATAACCATCATTAAATGCTATTTATGAGAAACTTTCAAAGCTAATTATTTATCGCAGTAACCGCTCCATAAGCCCGATCAGGCATGAAAAAAGCCAAGCAATAACTTGTTCGAGTTATTTTCGGCTGAATCCCTTGGTATTAGGATAGCTGTAACAATCAATGGCATTGCATCCCGGATTAATGCTCGATACTGTGGCTGGGGTTTGGTCAAAATTGGGTGCCGGACTTTCCGGGTTTTGTTGAAGGCACTGATTAATCAGTTCGCTTGAACCGTTAATGCATTCATAAAACCTTGGTGTCAGGTCGAGCTCTACAACGGTTTCAAACGTATCATCGCCGGCGTAAATGTCGCTGCCGATAGCCGAGGTTCTTTTAACTCTTGCTCCGCGCAAATAGGCATTAAGATAAACCTGATAACTGTCATGGGTGACTTGCATATTTTCGACAGCCGTGCTGCCTCGTAACTGAATGCCGTTAAGCTGTTCGGCCAAACTTCTGTAAGCATCCATTTTGGATGCCCTCATGGCCATTAATTTAATTTGTGAGCGCGAATACCGATCGCTTTTTTCGACGGTGCCATAGCCGATCGCACTGATGGTTTTATGCGGCAGAAACGCAGTTGGCGGCGCTTTGGCAGTAGTGCAAGCGGTCATTAATAAGCTGATGGTTAACCCTGCTAGTACGGGTTTTAAATGTTTAATGTTCACGGTACTCACTCCTGTGTTGGTTTGCCAATGTAGCGGCAGAGAAGCCCGTTACTTAAATTTTTAGTGACGGACTTTATTGTTGCTCATGTCGCGATACCAACTGTTCTCCATAACAAAAAGTAAATTCAAGTCCTGTTCAACACCTCGGTAAACATGCCCAGGAAATAATCACAAGCTCGTTTTTTAGCTAAAGCCTGAAAGTATGTAAGCTTAGGCTGATTTTGTGATTGTTTTTTTCTGTCATTATGGTCGGCAGGCAAAACTTCGCCATTTACAGAAAACCAAGAGCACAGCATGATCGCAGCGGCCGACAAGAGCAAAGCGTCGATGGCTTTATTCAGCGACAAGATTTTGAACAAGCGTGCGCGAGCTTTGCGAGCACTGGATGGATGCTGATAACCAGGGGGGATATCCGGTGTTGCAGTTGAGTTGGTTGCGGGTTTTATTACCGCAACCGGCAGGTCGCCCAGCCAGATGATTTCCTGGATCAGTTGGCCGGTGGCGTCGTATTCGCCGGTCAGGTGGCCTTGTTCGTCGTAGAAGTATTGGGTGGTTTGTCCTGTTATGGTGTTGGTGGTTGTGATTCTTCTCCCGGCGGCGTTGTAGCTGTGGCTATAGGTGCCGTCACCGGTCAGGTTGCCTGCCGGGTCGTAGCTGTAGTTGACGGTCTGTGCGCCGCTCTGGCTTTGCAGGCGGTTGCTGTTGGCGTCGGTGTTATAGCTGTGCAGGGTGGCGTTGTCTTTTATTTTCTCGGTGCGGTTGCCGCTGAGGTCGTAGCTGTAGTCGGTGCGGCTGATTTGTGCTTCGCCGCGTTGGTTGGAGGTCAATCGGTCGAGCCGAGTAGGTTGGGCAACAGCTTTTCGTTGCCCAACATTTTGGTATTCGATGGAGGAATGTTTGTGGTCAAATCCAAAATCGAGCCATATTAAAACATCGTAATGTTGGGCATAAAAAGCATGCCCAACCTACAGGACTAGAATGTGCAGCATTGCCCAGCCGCAACCAAGACCCAACCCCATCTTCTTCTACGGTCAGGGTGACTGGGGTGTTGGTCGCAAAATCGGCGCTACAGGTTGCTCCGAGAGTAACTTTACTCTGACCCCAGTTATTCCTGTCTTTTATTTTTTCGCTGCGGTTGCCGCTCAGGTCGTAAGCGTAGTCGGTGCGGCTGGTTTGGGGGTCGCCGCGTTGGCTGGAGGTCAGACGATCGAGGTGGTCGTAGTCGTGATGCTGATTTAGGCTGGGGTCGATGTCGTCGATCGAGCTGGTTTGCCGTCCGGCGACGCCGTAGTAGCGGCTGCCTTGCTGTTGGCCCTGGGCGTCGAAGCCCATGCTGACGATGACGGTGCGCCCGGCGAGGTCGTGGAAGCGTTCGTGCTGCTG
>JBAQYH010000460.1:0-2870 GCA_049299935.1 Methylobacter sp.
CCGTTGACCCGTTCTTTAAGTATCGGAAAATCCCGGCGCACCGCATGAACATCGAAAGCCGGATGCGCGGATGCCAAGGCAGGCGCTTTCGAGTTAAAGCCCCCGGTTTTCAATTCATCGAGAAAATAAAATGATGAACCCGACTCGGCGTTTGCCGGGATACTTGCTGAAGATCCGAACAGCTTTTGCAACTCGGTTTCGCCCGGCAAACCATAGGCTTGAGGCGAAAGTCCCGCTATCAATGAAGCATCGAAGTCAGCCAGGGACGCTGCCAATCCGTACACTGCCGTGGGCGAGGAATTGCCCGCCGCGCTTTTTGGAAGGCTCCCGGTAGCCGCTGTATTGGCAGCGAAAAGCTTTTGCAATTGCGCTTCAATCGCCTGCGGAGACGTATCCACTTTGGTTAATGGTTCAATACCGGCCGTCAAAGACGCCGCCTCAGCATTGCCAGGAACACCGCTGCCCGAAGGCACACGCGAAACCAGCAACTGTTGCAATTGCGCTTCATCCGGCAGTCCGAAATTGTGCGGCAAAATGCCCTCCAGCACGGATTTGTCCAAACCCGCCAACGGCGATGCGGCAGCCGAAGACGGATTGCCGAAAACAGAACCCGTATCAAGACTGTCAGGGACGCTATCGAAAGACGGTTGCCGCGGGGCAACTAACTTTTGCAGATCCGCTTCTCCCGGCAAGTCGAAACCTTGTGCTATTGCCGATCTGTCGGCGCCCGGCAACGATGACGTCAACCCGCCCGCGGCAAGGCCGATGCGCGATCCGTCGCAAGGCAGCGCGGTAAACATCTCATTAGCGAGCTTGGTCAATTGCTCTATATCCGGCAATGATGCCTGTTGGGCAAAATCGCTGTTACTTGTATTCATGGTACTTGCCCACTTCGACATTCTCGAGCACGCCGAGCGCATCGTCAGTCAATACCGCCAGCGAGCAATACAGTGAGATCAAGTAAGAGGCAATCGCTTTGTGATTGATGCCCATAAAGCGGACTGACAATCCCATGCTCAATTCGCCGGTCAGGTTAGGCTGGTAAAGGCCGACCACGCCCTGGCGGCTTTCACCGGTGCGTAACAATAAGATGTTGCTTTTTCCGTTGACCACTTTCAGCTTGTCGCATGGAATAATAGGAATGCCGCGCCAAGTCAAAAACTGCGATCCGAACATGCTGACGGTAGCGGGCGGTACGCCTCGACGGGTACATTCGCGACCGAATGCGGCGATGGCTAATGGATGAGCCAGGAAGAAGCCGGGTTCTTTCCAGATTTTGGAAATCAATTCATCCATATCGTCAGGCGTCGGCGCGCCGGTACGCGGCTGCACTCTGAAGCCTGGCGCAACATTGTTCAGCAAGCCGTATTCGGCGTTGTTGATCAGCTCGCTTTCCTGGCGTTCTTTAATGGTTTCGATGGTCAAACGCAGCTGTTCGTGGATTTGGTTGTGCGGGCTGCTGTATAAATCGGAAATACGGGTATGCACGTCAAGCACCGTGTTCACCGCATTCAAGCGGTATTCACGGCCCCATTCCTCATAATCGACGAAAGTTTGCGGCAGTTCTTTTTCATCGAGACTGGAACAATCTACCAGCAGGCCGGTTTCGTTTTTAACTTTGTTGACGCGGTAAATACCCGCTTCGAGAGGTTTCCATTGCAGCAAATGAACCAACCACCGTGGAGTGATGGTTGATAGCATGGGGACGGTTTTGGTGGCATTCGCCAGGGTGCGCGCAGCAACATCGCCTAGCGCGGTATGGGTTTGACCTTCATGAATATCGGACATGACTTTTTCCTATTGTGGTTGTTATATTTAGCATCGTTCCCACGCTCCGGCGTGGGAATGCAGTGGTGACGCTCCGGCGTCGCGTTTGGCAACGCTGGAGCGTTGCGAATGCGCTCCCACGCCGGTGCGTGGGAACGATAAAACTTTGGTGGCGTGAATAAACGTAAATACTCTCAAACGGCAGCGACGAAATTCTTTACCTTTCGCCATTTGTCTTTCGCCTTTCGCCTTTTGTCTATATCCCGCCCCCATCACGAAACAATTCGCTACGTACATGCGCCTGGGTAATATTGCTTCCGGGAGGGACGCTATGGGTAAGCCAGACGTTGCCGCCGATGGTCGAGCCGCGGCCGATGGTGATACGGCCAAGGATCGTCGCGCCCGCATAAATGACCACATCGTCCTCAACGATAGGATGCCGGGCATTGCCTTTGACCAAGATGCCGTCCTCGTCTTTTTGGAAGCGCTTGGCGCCCAGCGTGACGGCCTGATACACGCGAACATGCCGCCCGATTACCGCCGTCTCGCCGATGACCACACCGGTGCCGTGGTCGATAAAAAAACTCTCGCCGATTTGCGCGCCGGGATGAATATCAATGCCGGTGGCTGAATGGGCAATCTCGGAAATAATGCGCGCCACCAGCGGCGCGCCCAATTGATGAAGGATATGCGCGAGCCGGTGATGAATAACCGCGGTAATGCCCGGATAACAAACCAGCACTTCGTCGGAGCTTCTTGCCGCCGGGTCGCCTTCGTACGCGGCCTGAATATCGCTGTCGAGCAGCGTCCTTACCTCGGGCAAATGCTTGGCAAACTCGCGGGTAATAGCGACAGCCTGCTGGTATGCATCATCAACAGCAACAAATATCAGCTCGCGGCGAATTTGCTTGAAAAGCTCGCGCAGCAGGGTATCGAGCGTATGGCCGACAAAGTAATCAATGCCCTCGTCGTTCAAATCGGGCAATCCCAACCGGTTTGGAAACAACACCGCGCTCAGGCCATCGAGTATTTTTTGCAATTCCTTGCGCGACGGCAGCTTGGGCGGTTTGTCGCGTCGCTGCCGGGTTTCCAGAGACTGCAAA
>JBAQYH010000461.1:0-6340 GCA_049299935.1 Methylobacter sp.
CTGAATTCCCAAGCTTGAGCTTGGGAACTAGCGAAAACATCGCCCCCGTGTCGCCAATTTTATAGCTTTTTATTGTGTGACTTACCGCTTTTGGCCGGAAACCGCCCCTCGGCGCAGCAGCCCCCGATATTTAACTGCCGTGGCTAAAGCCTCTCCCAGCGGCATCGCCTTTTACCCCATGTCCCGCATAATATTCGCTGCATTCCTTCTCGCGACCCCGAACCACCCGCCAGCCGGTTGCAGGGCCTCGCGTTTCGGTGACGACGGTGTGCTGGCCCTCGTGGTGACTGTCATCGTAAAAATTAATCACCACCCAGTCTTTGACGCGATCTAGTTGGTGGGTGCGCTCGGTATTCGAATATAACGCGGTAAAATGCCAACCCTTCCGGCTCGCATGCAAGATGGGCAGCCAGGCTTCGCCAGTCGGGTTGAAGCGTTTCGGCGCTATGGTCGGCAGCTCTCCGGCTTGCGCTTTTTTGCGGTACTGTTCGTCTGTTTTCAACAACAATTCGACCGGCGGTTCTGCAATGGTTTGCTGCGCTTCGAAGCGCGGACGGCGAAAACCCAGGACATGGGCAAGCCAGGTTTGCACCAGGGCGATTTTTTTAGTGCTGAAGCCGGGGACTTTGTTTAAGCGGCCGTTATGCGCCGCCAGTTCCAGGGCTTCCAGGGTGTCGATATGCAGCGTTTCAATGATCCGGTGCGCCGACCTGGGGCCGATGCCCGGAATCTGTTCGAATAATGCGATGGGATCATGGCCTGACTGCAAGCTTTCCAAACGGCTCATACGGTCGGTCGCCACGAACTCGTTAATGGATCTGGCAATGCCTTCGCCGATTCCGGGCAGTTCCAGCAACGCCGAAAAACCCTTGCGGCCCAGTAAATCTTCGACCGGTTCGTTCATGGTGTCGATGGTCTTGGCGGCATTCAAGTAGGCGCTGACCCGGAAAGGATTGGCTCTTTGCTCATCCAGTAAGGCGGCGATTTGGCGCAGTTTTGCGGCGATTTCTTTATTGGTTGCCATGATGGACAAGACCTCATGTTAAACAGGAGGATTCCGGGCTTTGTTGCGTTGCATTCGCCAACCGGCATAACATCAAAAACAGCCCGTTGGTCATTTCTGCAAACGGCTCGTAATCGAGCTTGTCCGGCGTATCCTGAGCCGTATGGTAATAGGGGTAACGGTAGAAAGCGGTATCGGTAATCATCAAAGCCTTGTAACCGTGCCGCCAAAACGACAGCTGATCGCTTAAGGATATGCCAGGAACCATGGCCGGGGCGGCGATGGATTGCACCGGGAAATCCGTCGCCGAGGAAAACGCCCGAACGCAGTCCCGCAAGATGGGCCGGGAGCGCAGGTTGGATGCAAAGGCAATAAAATTGCCGGTATCGGGATAAAAATATTTCAGCAATGGCGGATAAGTTTGACTGCCGCGTTGGTTCCGATAATAGCCGACGGTCTCCAGCGAGATCATAAAACGTATCGGGTCGCCGCGTTGCCTGGCGGCTTTGGCATACACCATGCTGCCCATGCTCGGCCAGAAGAAAAAAGGCGGCTCTTCGTTCACAAAAGCGACAAATCGCAGGCTGGTTTCAGGAGTGGTATCCTTGAACAGGCGGGACAGCTCCAGCAACGCTGCAACGCCGCTGCCGTTATCGTTGGCTCCGGGACTGCCGAAGACTGAATCGTAATGCGCGCCGATCAGGATGACATCGTTGCTGCTGCCGGTGCAGGTGATTTCAAGATTGGCGCATTCAACGCCTTGCGCGGTGTAGGTTTGCTTTTTGACCTCATAGCCTTGCTGCCGCCATTCTTGCGTAATATAAGCCTCCGCAGCATGGAGCGCTGCCGGATGAAAAATATTATGCTCGCCGATGTTGCCGGCAAGTTCATAGACGTGTGCGCGTAAGCGCTGTAGCGAAATTTCGTTCATGTTTCTGCGGCGGCAAAGTTAAACAAAAACAACGGCCGAAGCCCTTATCATGCGGACATTGCCCGTGTTCCAAGGCCATATGCGTGATTGCAAGGCCCGTCCCAATTGGAGCCGTCTGCCGTCACAACGTCGGCTGCCCGCCGTGAGCAAAAGTGCGGTCATGAGCTTCCTGGCAGACGACGCAACGCTCGGCGGCGGGATAGGCCTCCAGGCGCTCAACAGCGATGGGCTCCGGGCAGTCGCAGCATTTTCCGTAGCTGCCTACAGCGATGCGCATCAAGGCAGCGTCGATGTCGCGGATTTCCTGGACGTGGCGGTCGATGGAGGACAGCTTGATGTCCACCAGCAGGTCGGCCAGCGCTACCTCGCCCGTGTCGTGCACTCGACCGGCCAGATCGACATAGTGTTCCTCGTCGGAGCGCAGTAATTCCGCGCTGATTTCCCGCCGCAACGCCATGAAACGATCGTTCAGCTTCGTCTTGAATACATTGATCTGGTGGGTGGTCAATTGGACGGTCATCGTGTTTTCCTCCGGTTGAAAGAGTCAGGTTCGGAATGGTGAGCCTGGGGTGAAATGCTGTCAATTAATGAAACTGATCCAGATCGGTCATGAATTCTGTTAATACGTTCCGGTCTGCATGCGGCATCACCACAACATGCGCATAATCCTGTTTTTGACGATTGATCTCCAAATGCATGGTTGCCAGTGAATATTTTTTTACAATCCGGTCGCTGGGCTTCCTGAAAAAAATGGTATTAGAAAGATCGTTAGCGCGTGTGGGTTGTAAATAAGAAAAGTGGGTTTGCATTTGTTCCATCAGGTAAGCCGCGTTTTGCAGTATAGACTGCGCGTCTTCAGCCAGTTTGGTCATGGCCGATGGCGTGGAAAAGAAATAGAATTCAGCCGGTTTTACCGCATCCCTGGAGCAAGTTATCGTTCCCGGCACGTGGTGGATATATTCAGGATTATGAATTTGACTAAAAAGCTCATTAAACTCATCAAAATGGCTTTGTGTGGTAATGAATAAACCGGCAGGCGATGGAAAACCGAAGAATTTATGGCAGGAAACGGCTATCGAATCATAGCGAGCTAGGGCCGGGCTGCTCTGAGATTGATATGACACTTCCCCGGCATGGGCGGTAAAGGGCAGGTAGCCGCCAAATAATGCCGCATCCAAATGCAGGTAGCTTGGATAGCCTTTTAGCGCTTTCTGGATACGGTCAATCTGATCAATAGCGCCTTTGAAGGTGGTCCCGATTGTCGCTATCACTAATGCCGGATGGGATGGGTTGTCGGCTAGCTTCTGCCTGAGGTCATTGGGATCCATGCCGCCATTCGGTAGCGTTTCCACAAAAACGGTTTCCAGCCCTAACAAGTCCCGTAAAATCTGTACCGAATAATGCGCCTCTTTGGTGAAATAAGCTTTCGGCAACACGCCTGTACGGCCTTTTAAAAGAGTCCGTCCCATGTACATGCCATGCATATTGCTGTCAGTGCCGCTATGCGAAAGAAAGCCCCATGTGTTACCAGCAGGAAACGCATATAACTTGCCGAATCTTAGGATGAGTTCCTGTTCAAAATCGTGGGTATTGAATGGGATTGAGCTTTCTTTGAAAGGATTTCCCACATTGTTGTAGGCAAAGGTATTGATTCCCGCATCGAGTAGTTGCCTGCGCCAGGCAAAAAAATCCTCGGACGGGGTATTCATATTGATCGGATACCCTAAAAGAAGATTTTTCAGCTTCTTGAGTTTTTCCCTGTCTGCCAGCGACAGGTTTAGATTTGAAGATGCCGCTTCCTGATTTAGCAGTCCATTGATGTTTTGAGGCCAGCAGCCCGCAGTAAGGGCCAGAACCCCGGCACCACCATAACCTAGAAAACGACGTCGTGTTAGCATGGTTGGCTCCTTTTAAAGTCTAATGGTCTTTCGAACTTAGTTTTATCGGATGACCTCAGCTTCTCAAGTCCATTCGCATAAGTCAATAGAAAAGGGCGCTTAAAACTTAGGGCCTTTCGCAAAGAGGTGCAGCTTAAAGTCTAAATTCATGGGGATTGAAAAAAAGTGGGTGTAGCGCGCCTTACATGGCTTCGTATTTTCGTGGCGTTATTCCATCAAACCCATTTCTTTTTCTTGAAAAACCTGAGCAGAAATACCGATACCCCGATAAATACTACCCACAATGCCGGGTAACCCCATCGCCATTTCAGTTCCGGCATGTACTCGAAATTCATGCCGTAAACACCGGCGATAAAGGTCAATGGAATAAAAATGGACGCAAACACGGTCAGTATTTTCATGGTTTCGTTCATTTTGTTGCTGACGCTGGATAAGTAAATGTCCAGCATACCGGCGATTAAATCCCGGTAGGATTCCATCGCTTCGGTCACGCGGATCACGTGATCGTATATGTCGCCGAAGTAACGCTTGGTTTTGTTATTGAGCAGCGGCGATTCGCTACGCTGGATAGAAGCCAGCAATTCCCGCATCGGCGATACGCTTCGGCGTAAGAAAATCAATTCACGTTTGATCTTTTGGATGGTGTTCAGGGTCTGCGCCGAGGGATTGGTCAGCAAATCATCTTCAACGCTCTCAATCAGTTCATCGAAGGCGTCTTGCAGGGAAAAATACTCGTCGACGATGGTATCCATGATCACATAGGTCAGATAATCCGTGCCCAGGTTCCTGAGCTGGCTTTTACCGTTGTCCAGGCGGCTGAATAGGGGCTCGAATATCGCATCGGGCTTTTCCTTGAAGGTGAACACGAATTTATCCAAGAGTAATAAACTGACTTGTTCATATTCGACATTAAATTCATCGTCGGCCAGCGACAGCGCTTTTAAAACAATATACAAATAATCGTCAAATTCCTCGAATTTCGGGCGCTGGTGGGTGTTAAGAATGTCTTCAAGTACCAGTGCATGAATATCGAAATGTTGTCCGATGGCGTCAATGATTGAAACGTCTTTCAGGCCGTCGATAATCACCCAGGTGACGGTATCGGTGTTCTGGTAGGGCAACAGTTCGTCAATACTCTTGATGGTGCGCTGGGTCAGTGTCGATTTGTTGTAGTCGATGACGGTGATTTTGTGTTCGTGTTTATGCACTTCGCCGACATGCACCAGCGAGCCGGGCGGCAAACCTGATTTTTCGGAAGCGTAACTCAGTGATTCAGGCATGGTTTATTCCTTTTGATAAATATTTTTATCCGGCTTAAGTATTCAAGCATAATGGCGCACATTTTACAGGTGTTCCGGCAGTTTTTTGGACAAAATATAACTTTAGATTAAGGCTTTACACAGATGATACATAAACCGATGTTGGGTTGGCGCGAGTGGGTGGCTCTGCCGGAACTTAAGCTGGCGGGGATTAAAGCAAAAATCGATACCGGGGCGAGATCATCGGCTTTGCATGCGTTCGCTATCGAGCCTTATCGAAAAGGCGGGCAGCGCTGGGTGATGTTTGCGATTCATCCGTTGCAACAACGCTGCGATGTGGCGGTTGAATGCCATGCTGAGGTTAAAGACCGGCGGATGGTTACGGATTCCGGCGGGCATAAACAGCGCCGTTATGTGATCGAAACCCAGCTGATTCTGGGGCAGTCGGCAATAAGAGCCGAGATGACGCTGACCAATCGGGACACGATGCGTTTTCGTATGTTGCTGGGGCGCACTGCGATGGATGCGCGGTTTATCATCGACCCCGGTGCATCGTATTTACAGGGGCAGCCCGATGCGCTTGAATACAGGCGATTACTGGAGCGTGAAGATTAAAGGCGAAAGGCGAAAGGCGAAAGTGTATCTTTCGCCCTTTGCCCTTCGTCTTTTGCCTTTATAATCAGTCAAATCCGTGCTACCCGAGTTCTATTTTTATGCTGTTAAAGACATTTTTAAAGACTTATGAGTAAGAAAATAAAAACCGCGTTTGTCTGCGATCAGTGCGGCGCCGATTATCCCCGCTGGGGCGGGCAATGCACCAGCTGCGGTGAATGGAATACCATCAAGGAAGTCAGGCTGGGCGGGACGGAGCGCAATAACCGTTCGGCGGGTTATGCCGGGAGCCGCTCGGAGGTCAAATTATTATCGGATGTTAATCTTTCCCAGGCGGAGCGGATTTCCAGCGGAATATCCGAATTCGACCGAGTTCTGGGCGGCGGGATCGTCTGCGGCAGTGTGGTGTTGATCGGCGGTGCGCCGGGGGCGGGAAAAAGTACGCTGTTGTTGCAGGCGATTGCCAATATTGCCGCGCGCGGAGTGAGCGTGCTTTACGTGTCCGGCGAGGAGTCGCTGCAACAGATTGCCGAAAGGGCGCACCGGCTCAAGCTGCCCGCGGATAAAATCATGATGCTGGCCGAAACCTCGGTGCAGCGCATCTGCGATGTGTTGGATGAGGTTAAGCCGCAAATTC
>JBAQYH010000462.1:0-2894 GCA_049299935.1 Methylobacter sp.
GCTTCCTGCGCTCCTCGCTTTTGTCGAGGGTCAGCAGAAGGGGCTCCTGCCCCTCTGCTGACGCGCGGCATCCCTGCCGCGCCCCTAAACGGGCTGTTCTCGACAAAAGCTCCGGTGCTCGGCGCGGCAAACGGGAGAAATACCATTCGTGCGTAACATCAGAAAATAAAAAATATTTACCACGAGGACCACGAAGAAAAAATAGTTAACTTCGTGTCCTTCGTACTCTTCGTGATGAGTAAAAACTTACTTATGCTACGGTAGCAGAAAGATGATGCGCTTCATGATTTGAGTCTGATGTATGAGCTAGAACTTGCGTACTTTCCCTAAGCAAATACTTCCTATACGCCACAAGTCCCGATAAATAATGCTCCACATCGTCAATCCGCACCCTAAAGGCATGATGACGAATGAAAAAACTGCCGACAATCCGCTCCGGATTTTTAAAATACATCGCCATTTCCGGCCAAAAATAACCGTTGAGCAGATAATGCACGCGATAATCCAAAGCCCGATAGAATTTGTCATTGTCCAGATCTTGCAATATAGGCTGCATATCCGGCATATCCTTAAGCCTCGACAGCATTTGCTCCGCGGCCATCATCAATTCAAGCAGGGTGGGATATGTGGTGATGCGTTCCAGCACAAAATCCAAATAACCGCTAACGTTTTGGATGCCGAAACGAAAATACTTCTCTTCCGGCTTATAACGGGTCAGCTCATTGACGCAGTAACTTAACCAATGGTCGTGCGCTTTCCAGTGCTTATTGGCAATGAAATAGTCGAAGGCTTTTTCGACAGCGGCTAACCAACGGGAATCTTGAGTCAAGCCGTAAAGACGCATTAAGCCGAAAGCGGCTTCGCCGTCATAGTAAATAATGCGAAACGGCTCTTTTACCGATAGGTCATTACTATTTAAAACGTGATCGAAACGGCCGGTGGCAGCATCCTGCATACGCACAATGCCCAAGGCCAACTGTTCCAGCAACGGCACATAATCCCGAGTACCGGTTGCTTCGCAGTATTTCACCAGCGCCAGCAGACAAACGGCATTGCCTCCGAGTTTGATTTCATCGTCGGTATCGGTCAGATAGGCCGCCGTTTGGCCGCCGGGCAGCGTATAGGTTTTAATCAGCGTCTGGGTAAAGTAGCTAACCGAACGGTCAATAGCCGCTTTAAGCGTTTTATCGCCGGTTACCTCCCAGGCCTCGATCATCGCATAAGTGGAACTGACATGCCGCAATGTATTATAAGTGCGTATTTTCCGATCGAAACAAGGATGCCAACCGTAAAAAAACTCACCGGTTTTTTTGACCTGCCCGGCCAGATAACGGCTGCTGCTCCCAACTAAACCGCTAACCTGCTCCGCATCCAAGGCGGGCAGTTTACGCCGTCCGCCATTCAGGCCGGGACCGGCCAATAAATGACAAGCGCCCGATGTATCGCAAAACACGCCTTCGGTTGAGAGTGCATAAACCGGCGCTTGCGAGGAAAAATCGAATGCGGCTTTTTTGCCGTAACGGCTGGTAGCATAATTTGCAAAATTCTTTTCGTTGAGCTGGGCATTCGCAACATCGCCACCCACATACAGCATCGCGTTGGCGTTGAGTTCCTGCTCTAAAAACGCCTGTTTTAATGTCTTGTCAAACGCTAAGCCATAGCGGAAATAATTTCGTTTAGTGTCCTGTAAGCGTTTATTCAGATCCTCCCAGTTCATGGCCTCAACATGCGTTACCCAATCGATCCGCAGCCATCCCTCTTTAAGTTTGTGTTTATCTAAAAGCCTGCGCAACTTGACAATGCCTTGATTCCAAACTGCATCGAAAGTTTCGCCGCTAACATGCACAACATCAGCCCGCTCTTTTCGGTCGCTGACAGAAAAAAACAACGTAATTGCAGGATACGGACTAGCCAATTGGGCGCAGCATTCCGCTACGACGCCCCGGCTGCGAATAATTTGTTCGGAAAAATTCATGGGTAATTCAACTACCTTAACTATTGGCAAATTAACGGCTAATTTTAGCCTAATGTGCATTGGCAAACATAAAAACATTCCGACGAGAATCTTATTGCTACGACCCCATAAACACCCGGACTACAAACTTGCCGTTCAGTAAAAAGTACTGCGAATGATCGACTTAATAAGGCACTTTATAAATGCATCGCTACAAAAAAAAAGCGGGATCCCCGTAAAGAGATCCCGCTTAGTTAGATAATGACTACTTGATTACCATTCGATACTGTCGATATTGTCAAAATCGATAACAGCGCCAGTATCATTATTAGTAATGGTCCCTGATACATCACCCGTATTAATATCGGCGCCGTCCTCTATCTGCACAGTCCAATCTCCATCAGCACCGCTCATATCAATGACATCCCAGTCCCCTTCACCGCCATCAAGATGGGTATCGCCAGAGATGTCACCGAATACAAACAGATCGTCGCCGCCATCGCCATAGAGCGAATCGTCCCCATCTGAGCCATAGAGGGTATCATCGCCGGCACCGCCATCAAGGGTGTCATCACCTTTGCCTCCATCAAGGGTATCGTCGCCTTTGCCACCATCAAGGGTGTCATCACCTTTGCCTCCATCAAGGGTGTCGTCGCCTTTACCACCATCAAGGGTGTCGTTGCCTTTACCGCCATCAATGGTGTCGTCGCCTTTGCCACCATCAATGGTGTCGTCGCCGTTACCGCCTTCAATGGTGTCGTCTCCGTCGCTGTCTGAATCGGAGTCACTATCCGAATCCGAGTCGCTGTCCGAATCCGAATCGCTGTCCGAATCAGAATCGCTATCTGAATCGGAGTCACTATCTGAATCCGAATCGCTGTCTGAATCCGAGTCACTATCTGAATCCGAGTCACTATCTGAATCCGAGTCACTATCTGAA
>JBAQYH010000463.1:0-2252 GCA_049299935.1 Methylobacter sp.
AGGCTGCATATGGCAGACAGCAGCTACGAAATAGCCTTGTTAAACCAGATAGCCGAACATACGCTGATCCAATTGTCCGACAAACTGCTGGATAAGGCCGAGCAAAGCCAGTGGTGGCGGCAGATCAACAGCGTGTTGCGCAGCCAGAGGCAGGACGTGTTGCAGGATTTCGGGATGGCGGCAAAAGATTATCACCTGTCGTTTCAGCAGGATGTGGAAAGCGCCGCGCATCGGCTGTATTACAAACTGCAAGAACAGCCGGTGGTCTTAAACAGCTTGCGTGCAACGAGGGCCACTGCCGATGCCGCCGTTATTGCGCTGACCCTGCAAATGGGCGGCATCGGCCTGCATGATCTGGTTATCGCCCCGGCGATGCTGACAGTGACCTCGTTGCTGGCTGAAAGCGCGGTCGGCAGCTATATGCACAAAGTGGAAGCCGAGTTAAAACAAAACCAATTCAATACCGTCAAACAGGCGTTATTTGTCGAGAGCATGCGCCTTAAGCTGTTGCAGTTGCCTGAACAATTATCGATGACCACCCATTTTAATATATCCCCTGACCGGCTGCGTGCGGCAGAGCTTCAACTGACAGAAAAGCGCCATGGCTTACGACTACTCTAGTTTGGTACAAACGACAAAGCGCTGGGCCGAGCAGGCGCTGGCGGCAGGCTGGATCAATACGGATGCCGCGCAGCAGCTGAGCGATGTCGATGCCAGGTCGCCCGATACGCTGTTTAACCATGACGGCTCCAGGCCGCTGATCGTCGCCTTCATGGGCGGCACCGGCGTGGGCAAGAGTTCCTTGCTGAACCGTCTGGCGGGCAAGGCCATCGCCAGAGCCGGCGTCGAGCGCCCCACTTCGCGGGAAGTCACGCTCTATCATCACCATAGCGTTGCGATAAAGCATTTGCCCGAGCAACTGCCGCTGGCGCAAATCAAAACCGCCGAGCACGACAACGAGGCCAGGAAACATGTGGTCTGGATCGATATGCCCGATTTCGACAGTACCGAGCAAAGCAACAAGCACCAAGTGCTGGAATGGTTGCCGCATATCGATGTGTTGATTTATGTGGTCAGCCCCGAACGTTATCGCGATGAAAAAGCCTGGCGCTTGCTGCTCGCGGAAGGCGGCAGGCACGCCTGGCTGTTCGTGCTGAACCAGTGGGACAGAGGCCAGACCGAGCAGTATGAGGATTTCAAACTGCAACTCGGCAAAGCGGGGTTTGCCGACCCGGTCATCTTCAAGACCGCCTGCGCCGAAGGCCTGCAAACCGACGAGTTTGGCGCATTGGAATCGACCATCAGCTCGCTGGCGACCGGGCATATCGTTGCGCAATTGGAACAACGAAGCTCGCAGATTAAGAAAGACGAGCTAAAGCAAAACCTGCAAAACACCGGCCGGTTGCTGGGTTCGGAAGCGGCTTTCCAGCAACTGCCTGAGCTGTGGCAAGACCAATGGCGGCGTACGACCCAAGTGCTGCAACAAGGGTTTACATGGCCCATCCAGCAGCTGGCGCGTCATTATGCCGACCATGCGGCCGATTTATTAAATAATCCTGCAGCGGCAAAATATGCATCGACCGGCGCTAAATCCAGCCTATGGGATGAGTGGGCCGAAGCCCGTTTCGACGATGCGCTGGATGAATTCGTTATCAATGCCGACCAGCTGGGCATTCCGGTCAATCCACTTAAAAAACAGCTGTCCGCGCTACGCGAAAAAGCCCCCAAAATCGTCCAGGCTCAAGGCGAGCTGGCCGCCAGGCAGGCCTTGGCGAATCCCGGCAATGCGTTGCACCGCGGTTTTTTAAAGTTCATGCGCCTATGTGAAATCATCCTGCCGCTTGCGGCTATTTGCTGGGTCGGCTACCAGGTTTTTATCGGCTATTACACCAGCAACATGACCGAAGTGGCTTATTTGGGCGTGGATTTTGCGATTCATAGCAGCCTGTTAATCGCCATCACCTGGCTGACACCGTTTTTCATCCTGAAAAAATTAAAGCCGTCGTTGGAAAAAAGCGCCTTGAGGGGGCTAAACAAGGGCTTAGGCAATGCGATCAATATGATCGACGGCGAAGTGTTGCTGGCGATAGAAAACGTCGGTAACCAGCATGCCGAGCAGACCAAACAGCTGGCCGGGATTATTGAGCTTTGCAGTGTTACCGGCCGACAACCGTCGATAGAAAGCAGCAGTCCTTTGGCGCGGATGCTGATTGATTAGCCGTCCCCTCCCCGGTGGAATGTATGGGCCGGGG
>JBAQYH010000464.1:0-6936 GCA_049299935.1 Methylobacter sp.
GAAGTAAATATTGAGGTGCTTTGCCGGGGGGGAGTAAAACACTGAGATACTGATCATCACGAACAGCAAACTCAACGAACTTTTGGGCTGCGGTAAGTTTTGGGCCAGTAACGCTTTTATCTATAGCGAAGCTATCCACCCAAAGCAACGGAATTCCTGATTTGTCGCCTTGATTGAATAGCTTTACCGAAATTGTTCGAGGATCAACAACGGGCGTCGGATCGTTTGGCATTGTGATTTCTTGAAGAATGTGGTGCATGCGCTCGCTATAACCAACTAAGGCACGCCCACGCCCGTGAGCAAATTCCAACGCATAATATGGCGGCCAAGCTTTGTGAGCGACGTCACTACGACCGCTACCGACGTCAGAAAGAGCGATCAGGTCACTGAGTGCTGACTTTGCGTTGGGGTTAAGCTGTTCATTTGATAAAGCCTTGATCGTATCCTCCGGCGAAACACCTAAATCGAGCAAGGAGTCTGCGTATAATTCTGTAAGAGTAGTATGGCCTTTCCAATCGACTAATAGTCCACGGCCCCTTTCATGATTGACTCCAATAATAGAAATTAAATCTGCTCTCGTGTTCGTGGCAGCGAGCCTAGTGTCATGCATAAAAAAGAATGTGAACAATGCACAACTCCAATGAGGTACCGCATAAATCGCACCATCGACTTTCGTCGAATCTGCTGCGGCTTTAATCACATCTTTGCGAATTTGCACTTCTGTACCGTTTATAGCTTGAAGTCTGCCGGATTTCACGAAGTCGGCCAAGAAGATACCATCTAATTCATATACGTCATATACTGGATCAAGCCCGCCCTGTTCGTAGTAATCCCAATTCTGTTCACTTATCACTAGATCCACGCCTGAATTTTCGGCTTCAAACTTTTCCTCTATGACCTTGGCTATATGTGCGTAGTCAGGTACCCAAGGGTAGAGCAACACTGTAAGTTTCGTCTTCTCGGCTTGTTGCGCGCTAACGGCAGATACTAGCGCTACGAATAGGCAAGTGGAAATAGCGGTAATACGGATAAACTTCATGACCTCTTCCTCTTTATATGTTATTAAAGTTCTATAGCATGTGAAGTAGCGTAACGCATTCTGCCGCATGTTGGCTTTAAATCTACGCGGGCCGAAGCCTAACGTTAAGTAGACACCTTTTTAGGTGTATATAAAATCTAAATTGCCGGAGTATAGCGGTGTATAATGCCGCCTCGACAATCCGTTAGACTAGATTCTATAGCAATTACGTTATTAATAGCAACCTTTTCATGCCAAATCAAAACACACCTCCCAAACTGCTTGATCAGGTGCGCGATCGCATTCGCGTCAAGCACTACAGCATCCGTACAGAAGCACAATATGTGCAATGGATCAAACGGTTTATTTTGTTTCATAACAAACGCCATCCGCAAGAGATGGGCACTGCGGAGGTGGAGGCGTTTTTAACGCATCTGGCGGTAGATGGGCATGTATCCGCTTCGACACAGAATCAGGCGTTATCGGCGCTACTGTTTTTGTACAAGGAAGTGCTGGCAATAGATTTACCGTGGCTTAACAATGTGGTGCGGGCTAAGCAACCACAGCGCTTGCCGGTAGTGCTGACGCGCTCGGAGGTGCGGGAGGTGTTGGCGCGAATGAAAGGCGTGCATGGGCTGATGGCGAATATGTTGTACGGAACCGGGATGCGTTTGATGGAATGCGTCCGCTTGCGGGTTAAGGATGTGGATTTTGAGCGTAACGAGATTCTGATTCGCGACGGCAAGGGCGGAAAAGACAGGGTAACGATGTTGCCGTCTACTGTAGTGACCGGGTTACAGGCGCATTTGGAGCAGCGGCGGATATTATTTGACGATGACTACCGTGTCGGCAAGACCAATGTCTTTCTACCGGACGCGCTGGCGCAAAAATATCCGAATGCAGCAACGGAATGGTGCTGGCAATATATTTTTTCTTCCGGCAGTTATTCGCGTGACCCACGTAGCGGCGTGGAGCGCCGCCATCATATTGACGAGAAATTATTGCAACGGGCGGTGAAAAAAGCGGTTCAAGCTGCGGGGATTACCAAACCGGCCACGCCGCATACCTTGCGGCATTCGTTTGCGACGCATCTGCTGGAAGCGGGTTACGACATCCGCACGGTGCAGGAATTGTTGGGGCATAGCGATGTCTCCACAACAATGATTTATACCCATGTATTGAATAAAGGCGGCAGGGGTGTGTTAAGTCCATTGGATCAACTCTGAATATTAATTGTCCCAAAAGTTTTTGCACGTTTTCCATTGGAAGTGTGGCGAAACTTTTGTGGGCGGTAGAGACGCGGTTTACCGCGTCTTTTGAGGGGGCTCCGTATAATCCTAAGAATACTACGAATTCAGACGCGATAAATCGCGTCTCTACAGGTTAGACCAATTGGGAAGTCCGGGTTCCCAATTGATGTGAGAACTTTTGGGACGATTTATACAAACAAATACGACACCTGTGCCGGAGCAGGATTGTAACCCGTTCCATAACGTTTTAGATACGGCGACAGTGCGAATCTTACCACCTATCACCTTACTTATACCGTTTGCACTTCAAAATTCGGTTTTTTGAATCTCCTCACCCCAACCCTCTCCAGCAGGAGAGGGAGCAAAGGTGCCGAATTTTGATCTGTGATGAGTATAATTTATCCCAAGCCCCGCCCAGCTTGAATACGCGCCCATACCAACCTCAACAATTTACGCACTTCCTCAAAAATCAGCACGGTCGCTGCAACCCCAACCGCCATCAGCCAATCCGTCTGCGTCAATGCGGTGGTATGGAATATCAGCTGCGCGAGCGGCCAGTGTATGACCAGTATTTGCAGCAGGATCACGCCGAATATAGCCAGCCAGAGCCAGCGGTTGGCGCAAAAATGCCGGTTGAAGGTCGTGCCTTTTTCCGATCTGGCATTGAACACGTTGAACACCTGAAACAGCACAAAGGTGGTGAACGCCAGGGTCGCGGCATGCGGGCTTTCGCCGGTTTGCAGGCCGTAATACAAAACCCCTAAGGTGCCGACAGCCATGGTCAACCCATAGCTGAACAGATTGCCGAAACGCCGTAACGACAGTATCCGCGCATCCGAATTTCGCGGCGCTTCGTCCATGCTGCCGGTGCGGACGGGATCGACGCCCAGCGACATGGCCGGAGGGCCGTCCATGATGATGTTGATCCACAGCAATTGCACAGCGGTAAACGGCACCGGCATGCCCAGCAGCGGCGCTCCGGCTACGGTCAGGATGGCGCCGATGTTGGTGGACAACTGGAAGCGCACGAATTTGACCATGTTGTCGTAAATGCCCCTCCCCTCTTTGACCGCCTTGACGATGGTGGCGAAATTGTCATCGGTCAAGATCATTGTCGCCGCTTCCCTGGCGACGTCGGTGCCGGTGACGCCCATCGCGATGCCTATGTCGGCGCTCTTTAAGGCGGGCGCATCGTTGACGCCGTCGCCGGTCATCGCGACCACGTGGCCGTCGGCTTTCAAGGCTTTGATGATCCGCACTTTCTGTTCCGGCGCGGTACGGGCAAACACGGTGATCGCGTTGATACGCGCGGCCAAAGCCTCATCATCCAGTCCGGCCAATTCTTCGCCTTCGATCACTTCGCCCGCCAAGCCCAGTTCCTGGGCAATCGCAAAGGCCGTGACTTTCTGGTCGCCGGTAATCATCTTGACCGCGATACCGGCCTGCCGGCAGAGCTTGATGGCCTCGCGGGCTTCGGCTCTCGGCGGGTCCATTAGGCCGACCAGCGCGACAAAGCTAAGCTCCCGTATGTACTGGAACAGGTCGTTATCCGCGTTGAAGTCGCCTGCGGGTAGGGTGCGAACGGCGACGCCCAACACCCGCAGGCCGGTGCCTGCCATGATCTGGTTTTGGGCCAGCAGCTTGTCCTGTTGAGCCGGCAGCGAGTTGCCGTTGTGATCGACTACCGAATTACACAGCTTGAGCAGGACTTCCGGTGCGCCCTTGATAAACACTTTGATCCGGTCGCCCTGTTGATGGAAGGTCGCCATGAATTTATGCTCGGCATCGAAAGGGATTTCGGCGATGCGCGGCAGTTGCGAGATGGCCTGTTCCTTGTCGATGCCGCCTTTGGCGGCAAGCACCAATAATGCACCTTCCATCGGATCGCCGACTACCTGCCTGCCCTGCAAATGGCTGTTGTTACACAGCGCTAAAGGCAGCAATAAATCCGCCAAATCGTCGGACCCACTGTCGCCGGTAGCGGGCAAAATCTCGCCGGCAGTTTCATAGCCTTCACCGTTGACTTTATAGCTCCGGCCTTTATAAAAAACCGACCGTGCCGTCATCTTGTTGACGGTCAAGGTGCCGGTCTTGTCGGTGCATATAACTGTGGTGCAGCCCAGGGTTTCGACGGCGGCCAGACGTTTGACGATGGCTCGTTGCCGGGCCATGCGATGCATCCCCAAAGCCAGGGTGACAGTAACGACTGCGGGCAGGCCTTCGGGAATGGCCGCCACGGCCAATGCTATCGCGGTGAATGCTGTCTGGATCAGCGGCTCCCCGCGCCAAAGGGCGGTCATGAACAATAGCCCGATGATCCCAAGCGCTATCAAGGCCAGGCGCTTGCCCAGGCTGTCGAGCTGTATCTGCAACGGGGTATCACGATCCTTTTCCTCCGCCAGCAGCACCGCCAGCTTGCCGATCTCGGTGTCCATGCCGGTTGCAGTCACCAGCATTTCCGCACGGCCACGGGTGACGGCATTATTCATATACAGCATATTGCTGCGCTCGGCGAGCGGCAGCGCCGCCTGCTCGAAGGCCTGATGCTGCTTGGCAACGGGCACCGACTCGCCGGTCAGCGCGGATTCATCAACTTCCAGCGTGTGGCAGGAAATAATACGGCCGTCAGCGGGGATCTTGTCGCCGGATTCCAGGATGACTATATCCCCCGGCACCAACTGGTCGGCAGGCAATTCAATGATGCGACCGTCACGGCGCACCTCGGCCTGCAACGCAAGCATATTCTTCAGTGCGGCCAGCGATTTTTCGGCCTGGAATTCCTGGTAAAAGCCCAGCAGCGCGTTAATGACCACAACGACCAGAATCACGATGCCGTCTGTTAAATCGCCAATCGTGGCGGCCGCGATAGCCGCAACAATCAGCACCAGGATAAGAAAGCTTTTAAACTGTGACAGCAATAAATACCAGGCGGAACGCGGCGGTTTTTCGGCCAGCCGGTTGAGCCCGTAACGCTTTTGCCGATCTTCGGCTGCTGCCTGGTTCAAGCCGGTGGCGGAGTCCGAAACCTGTGCTGCGAGCGCGTCTTCAACCGACAGGGTATGCCAGTTGGACGTCCGTTCCAAGTCTGGAGCGGATGCCGAACCTGAGCTATCATCTTCATGCTGTTGCAGCTTCAGCCAGGCTTGCCACACGGCCAACAGGACGGCCAGAATCACCGGGCCTAAAAACAGGCCGACCGCGCCGAACGTCGAAAGTCCCCCAAGAACGCCGAACAATACCACCAGAAAAGGTATCCGGCCCGCGCCGCTGATGACCAGCGGCCGGATCACATTATCCACCGTGCTCACCGCCAGGAAACCCCAGAGCAGCAGCCCTATCCCTTGCCAATGCTGCTCGGTCAGCATCAGCATGACGCTTAGGGGCATCCACACCAGTGTCGCACCCATCGGAACCATCGCCAGCAGCGCGGTCACCGCACCGAACAATACCGGCGCTTTGACGCCGGCGATAAAGTAACCCAATCCGGCCAGCATGCCCTGCCCCAGCGCGGCGAGCACCAGTCCGTAAACCACGGCTCGGGTCGTTTGTCCGGCGGCTTGCAGATAGACATGCTGATATTTGCCGAGAAACCGCACCAGGCCTTGGTGCAGTTGCCTAACGGCCTCGTCGCCGTCACGGAAGCAAAAAAACACCGTCACCAGGATGACGCCCAGCTTCATAACGTAACGGCCGATACCGCCGAGGAACTTGGCAAATTCGCCTGTCCACTGCTGCGCCCATTCGGCAAATTGCGCCATCACTGCGGCCCTGTCGCCCGACACCCGGTCCAGCCATTCCTGCGCCGTGTTGCCCAGCCACGGAATGCGCCTGATAAAATCCGGCAACCGGTAAGTTTCCTGGTTAAAACTGCTGACCAAGGCTTGATAAGCCATGGTTAGCTCATCCTGCAACATGGCGACCAGCCAATACACGGTCAAGAAGATCACCGTCGCAATAATCGCCGTCATCACCGCCGCACTGAGTGTTGCATTGCCTTTGAGTTGCCGTCTTAAGCAACGGTAAGGCGGCCATACTACATAGGCGATAATCAGCGCCCAGGTCAGGGTGAGCAAAAACTCACGCAGCACCATAAAGCCCAGCAATAAAAGACCGGCCAGCAGAATGCCGGGAATGAGCTGCCGTATCGGTGTATTACCCATAAAATCATTCATACCCGTAACTCAAAAAAGTAAAGTAACTGTCATACCGATGTTTGGACAACATTGTATGCTATAGCCGTTTAATTATCAGCAATGCCGAAACGAGCTTTATACTGACACGTTGTAATTATTTAAGCCCTGTAATTATGGATCGTCTGCTATATAATGAAATTTGTCTGAAACGACAAGCCGACTGTCCGCAGGATAACTCACCGCCATCGCAGCATAACATGCACTGGTACTTGCAACACGAGCCCTAATTAGGAGTATTGTGCACACTGAATTTCAAACCTCTGCCAACTAACGGATGATGCGATGAATCTCGACATCCGCACGATGATGGTGATGATCTCCGCGCTGAGCCTGATGTTTTCCGGCCTGCTGACCCTGGCGGGATTGCATGCGGTTAACACACGAGGCGTTCAGCACTGGGCGGTAGGCAGTCTGTACATCGGACTGGGCTTGGGTTTTTCCTATACTCAGCAGGAATTAGCCGGCAGCGCTTGGG
>JBAQYH010000465.1:0-1989 GCA_049299935.1 Methylobacter sp.
CTTGTCCTTTTCTTTTTTCGTTTATCCCTTTGATACCACCTAATGGACGTACAGCAAAGCACAACACTCCCTATTGCAAAAATGACATAATTTTCGTAACCAGGAAAAAAAGTGGTAGTCATCAAAATAGAAACGGCAAAGGCAGTGCCTAAGCCGCCAACTCTAACCAAAAAATCACTGAAGTTTGGCTGCTTCATTGGCTGCGAGCGATTACATTTACAGTTATCAGCAATCCATATATGGTTATCATCCGGAACCAGTTGTCCAACACCTTCCGCTATACCCTCTAGTACAATAAAGGGGTCTGAAATAAAGCTGTTCAGGTCTTGTAACTGTACACGCATCTAAAATAAAAGCTTGTCCATGCACAATTCAAGACCCGACCCCGCCTTCCACTCTACGGAAAGCTCATCGGCATGGTCGCCAAAGAAAAAATTCCCGACCGGCCGGACCGCGTTGAACCGCGGGCCGTCAAGCGTCGCCCCAAACCCTTTCCGTCGCCCCAAACCCTTTCCTCTGATGACTAAACCCAGGCATGAACTTAAAGCGGGTTTGCTAGCTCGATCTTATTTATCATAGGGTTGCATGAAAAGTTAGTGCCATTCTACTCTGACCCCAGTTATTGTTATTACAGAATGTGCCTTACCGCGTTATAGACGATTCCGACTTACGAATTGCAAAATTCATCTTTTCGATTTCAGCCGGACTTAGTCGATCTAATATGCGCGAATAAAGATCAGCCGCTGTCGAATAATCCCCGTGACGGAATGCCTCATTTGCTTGTGGACGTAATTTTTTAGCTAATACATCAAGAGCAAATTCTTCAGACCATAACTTCCTTTGTTTTTCAAGTACAGAAAAGAATTGTTGGTCGCCTCCTAAAGCTGCACGAGCATAGTGGTTCATCAATGCACTCAACTTTTCGAGGCCCTGAGCTAACCCACCAGGTGTGGTGCTTGAGAAGCGACGGAACTGCTTAGCTACTTCCGCATCACTGACGCGGATTATCTCAGATAATTCATATCGATTTCCAAAAGCTGTTACGCCAGCTCCTATTTCATAGGATTGGCGTCCGTGATATACATCCACCTCAATATCGTCATTTCGGTAACGCATGAGCGTTGGTAAAGCCTCAACTTCAGAAAAGCCCAAATCTTTTAAGAACGTAAAGTTCTTTCTGACTTTCTCTTCAAATTTGAGGTTGGAACGATCAGATATGTTCATACTATCCATTACCATCGTCATTATTTTGGAGGAACCCAATAGTTGGTTTGTGGATCGAATGTCCAGCCGCGGTCGCTAAGCAGATTTCGTTCGGCATTAAGAAATGGACCAGAAGTATCGCCTGGTGAAGCATCGCGAATTGGGCGATTGTTAGCCATTTCTTGCCGTAGTACACTCGAATTTTGTTCCCAATTCGCTTTAGGATTACCTTGATCTGGTAACCGGTCAAGTAATGATTTCTCACCTGGATTCAAATTTTTCAAGTCTTTAGTTCGACCAATTACTGGAGTCTCTCCTGTTGTCGCATCATCAGCGCTACCAGCCAATTTTGTATAAACCCATTTACAGCCATCCCAAATTAATTTGATCTTGCATATGGGTAGTTTTATTAGTTTACATATTTTATCAGTGCCAGGGCTCTCGCCAGTTGGATCAACCAAGTTAACCGGACTCCCTCCAACATAGGCATAAGTATTAATCCCACCTTTTAACCCAATCGGATCACTCTCAATGTACCTCCCAGTCTTCGGATCATAATCTCTAAAGTAGTTATAAAACACCCCGGTTTCCTGGTCGTAATACTGCCCAGGAAATCTTAAGTTGAAAACGAAGTCGCCAAGACCGGAAGGATTCTGATCCGGCAGGCTGTTGCCGAAGGCTTCGGACTCCCAGCTCCATACTACCCGATTGTCGTTGGGCCGGGTAATTTTTCTGGGTGTGCCCAAATGGTCGGCATGGATGTAGTAGAGATCGGTTGTTGCGCTT
>JBAQYH010000466.1:0-5813 GCA_049299935.1 Methylobacter sp.
ACCTGGGTCTTGCAGAGTTGGTGCGCATCAAACTTAAACGCGAAGGCTATGATGTGGCGCATGCCGAAACCGGCCGTCAGGGCATGTCGATGCTGCACGCCCATGATTTCGATGCGGTACTGATCGACTTTTACCTGCCGGATATGAATGGCCTGGAGGTATTAAAGGCTATCCAGGCATTAAAGCATAAGATGACCTGCATCATGATTTCCGGCATTGATGATATGCAATTGGTGGTCAACGCAATTAAGCAAGGCGCTGAAGACTTTGTGCTCAAGGATTCTGCCGGCGCTTATTTGGAATTACTGCCGACAACGCTGAGCAAGGTGTTGCTTAAGCAGCGTTTAATTGCAGAAAAAGAATCGGCTGAACTGGAGAGAACTAAAACCGAGGCCTTTTACCGATCATTAATTGAACATACTCATGTTGTTGCCTGGGAATATCTGCCGGATTCAGGGCGGTTCAGCTATGTTTCTGCGCAAGCGGAAAAACTAACCGGACACAGCCAGGAAGAGTGGACTGCAAAAGGTTTTTGGGAAGCCCGTTTAAATCAGGAAGATTATACAAAGGTTATCGCATTTTGTTCTTCCCTGACGCATAGTCAGGAAGAGCAAGAACTTGAATTCCAGTTATTAAAAAAAGACGGCAGCGAGATTTGGCTTAGACAGATTATTTCCGTAGTCGACATCGACTCTGAGCACTGCTGTGCATTGCGCGGATTTCTGATTGATATTACCGAATCCAAGCAAGCCATGGAGAAACAGCGTCTGGCGGAGCTGGTGTTCGATACTATCCATGAAGGCATCATGATTACCGATGCCGATAATTATATCGAAGCAGTGAATCCGGCATTTACCGAAATTACCGGCTACAGCTTCGATGAAGTTAGAGGACAGAATCCGCGTGTGCTCAGTTCCGGTCTTCAGGACGCCGGTTTTTATGCCGCCTTATGGCAATCGTTAAACAGTCACGGCCATTGGGAAGGCGAGCTTTGGAATCGGCATAAAAATGGAGAGATGTACGCCGAATCGACATCGATTTCCTATGTGTATGATGAAGCCGGCAACATTAAACAACACATCGCCATTTTCGGCGACGTGACTGAAAAAAAGCGGGCCGAAGAAAAAATTCATTATCAGGCCAACTACGATCCGCTGACAGACCTGCCCAATCGTCAGTTATTTCAAGACCGGCTGCACTCGGCAGTCGCTTTGGCTAAGCGCAACAGCACGCAATTGGCGCTATTATTTATAGACCTCGATCGTTTCAAGGAAGTTAATGACTGCTCAGGACATGCAGCGGGCGACAAACTGCTTATCGAAGTAGCCAGGAGGCTGAGTGATTGCACCCGCGAAAGCGATACGCTGGCGCGTTTGGGTGGCGATGAGTTCGTCGTTATTCTTAATAATTTAACCAGCAACCATGACGCCGAGGATGTTGTCAGGAAGATGCTGAGGTTGTTGGAACAACCGTTCTCCCTGGACGACGGCATTAATGCGGCTATTTCGGCCAGTATCGGTATAGCGCTGTATCCTACAGATGGGGAGGAAGATGCAACGCTTCTTCAAAATGCCGATGCCGCGATGTATCGGGTCAAAGAAACCGGCCGGAACGGGTTTGAGTTTTTCACCGATGAGATGAATCGTGAGGCGGGTGTACGCCAACAGTATAAAAGCGCCTTTAAAGACAGTTTGGAAAAGGGAGAGTTCAAAGTATTCTTTCAGCCGGTTTGGCGGTTGAGCGACGGAAAAATCATGGAAGTAGAGGCTTTGTTGCGTTGGCAGCATTCTGGATTGGGCCTGGTAATGCCGGACGAATTTATTCCCATTGCCGAAGAAAGCGGTTTTATACATAACCTGAGCCTGTTTGTCGTACAAGAGGTTGTCAAACAAATTAAAGCCTGGGATGAATGGGACGTGCATGAGATTTCAGTAGCCATCAATCTGTCGCCGACACAATTTCGCCGCTTGGACGATTGGCTGGCCCAGATGTACGGAATATTGTCCGATTACGGGATTGCCCCTCACCGGATTAAGCTTGAAATTACCGAAACCGCCCTGATGGGCGACACCCTTAAACTGATGAAGACGTTAAGCCGCGTACAGACATCGGGCATCGAAATTTCCCTGGATGATTTTGGAACCGGCTTTTCTTCGCTATCCAGAATAAGCGGCATGCCGCTTAATTTTATAAAAATAGACCGGAGTTTTGTCCGTCAGATAGGCCAGGAAGGACAGTGCAATGTCATTGAAGCCATTATTTCAATGGCCCATAGCATGAATTGCCGGGTTATCGCCGAGGGCATAGAGACTACCGAACAACTGGAATACCTTAAACAGCTGGGTTGCGATTTAGGGCAGGGTTTTTTATGTAGCCGGCCTATCCCCGCCGGCGATTTGTTAATGCTTTTACAAAAAGGTATTTTTGTTTAGGATTTGGTTAAAAATAACTTCCCGAAATCGCTATTTTCGGTCGTCAAGCCGTTCGTGCTGAGCCTGTCGAAGCATGAGCGGCTTGACGCGGTAGGCCTGAAATTTTTCCGCCCACCTCATTCGACAAGCTCATGACAGGCTTCGACAAGGCCTTTAGTCCTGAGCGTAGTCGAAGGGTCAGGGCGAACGGAAAAATTTCACCGATCCATATCGGGAAGTTATTGCTGGTCATATCCTTAATTGTAACTACTCAGTGTATGCCCAATAGAACACGGATTTACACGGATTTTTAGTTACACCGTTTAATCCGTGTTCCATCTCTCATAGGGCTGAACAGTTACGTTTAATTAATGGATCCAACGCCGAAATGCACTCAGCCTAATATTAAAAATTTTACGTCATGACCGACAACGCCATCCCCCCCAGATTCAAGCATCGCACCAAAGATCGCCTTAGGCTGTCAATAGCCGGTCTGCTGCTGGGCGCAAGTATCAAAGTCTTTGCCACCGAAGTGACCGATATTGGCCGGATGGATTTGGAGCAGCTGATGACCGTAGAGCTGGAAACCGTTACCGCATCGAAATACAGCCAAAAGCTATCGGAAACGGCCAGCTCCGTCACCATAATCGGCAAGGATCAAATCCAGCAATTCGGTTACCGCACCTTGAGTGACGTGCTGCGTACGGTGCCCGGTTTTTTCATCACCAACAACCGCGTATACGACAACGCCGGCATCCGCGGTTTCGACCAGTCCGCCGATTACAATGGCCGCATGCTGGTCATGATCGACGGCATTCGCATGAATGAGGCCATTTACGATTCCGGCTTCACCGACAACGCCCTCCCGATTGACATGGATCTGGTGGATCGTGTCGAGGTCGTGCGCGGACCGGGATCGTCCCTGTACGGCAACAATGCGTTTTTTGCGGTGGTTAACGTCATCACCAAGCGGGGTAGCGATTATCGGGGCGGAGAGTTGGCCGGTTCCTGGAGCAGCTTCGACACGTACAAAGGCCGCGCCAGCTATGGGCGCAGACTGGATAACGGCCTGGACTTCCTGACATCCGCCACCGGCTTTAACTCCGATGGGCAGGCGCTAAGCCTGCCCGAAGCCGCAACGCCGGACAACCCCTTGGGGGCGTCTTCCGGCGCCAATAACGAACACGACAAACAATTCTTCGCCAAGGCCAGTTGGGGCAATTTCAGTTTCGAGGGCGGTTACGGACGGCGTTTCAAAGGAATACCGGGCGGGCTTTTCGGCGTCGATTTCGGCACTCCGGCCAGCAGCCTTCAGGACAGCGAAGCGTTCGTCAACCTGCAATACCAAAAAGCATTGTCGCCGAAACTGGACTTCACCGCCCGGGCGTTCTTCGGCGATTATGATTTCAAAGGACAATACCGCTATGGCGGCATGCTGATCAGCAATTTGAACCACGCCTGGTGGAGCGGCCTGGAAATGCGCCTGCTGTCCAGCCACTTCGACGGACACAAACTTTTAGGCGGAGTGGAAATCCAGGAAAACTGGCAGCTGCAACAATATGTCGACATCGGCCCGCCGACCTCGGTTTCCCAGGATGACTCGCGCGATACCCACCGCGTCGGTATTTTTCTACAGGACGACGTCGATTTGACCGAGCGCCTGAAACTGTCGCTCGGGGCCCGTTTCGACGACAGCACCCTGTCCAGCCAAAGCATGTTCAGTCCGCGTGTAGGACTGGTTTACCAGCCGCTGACCGACACCGTTTTCAAGCTGCAATACGGCAAGGCCTTCCGCTCGCCGACAATCGCCCAGCAGTTCTATACCGTTTACGGTTCCCCCAGCCAAATACCCAATAACGGCTTGCAGCCGGAACAAATCGATACGGTGTCACTAGCGTGGGAGCAAGCTTTTATCAAAGACTGGCATTTCACCGCCACCGGATATTATCTGAAACAGAGCCAACGGCTCGGCATGGTCGAGGAAGCGCCCTCAATCCAGCATACCGTCAATCTGGGCGGAGAAATCGGCTACGGGGCTGAGTTCGAGTTGCAGCGCCGCTGGGACAACGGCGCCCTGCTGCGTACCGGCTACAGCTTGACCTTTGCCGAAGATATGGATCAAGGCAGGGACGGCAGTGTGCTGGGTAACGTGCCCCGCCACCTCTACCAATTGAATTTCATGACGCCGCTGTTCAGTCCCCAGTGGCGCGGCGGTTTCGACATGCAGGTACTGGCCGCAAGAACATCCCTGCAAGCCAAAACACCGGGTTATGCCCGCGTCGGCCTGAATTTGCTCTATCAACCCGTCGCCAACCTTGACTTGTCCGCCAGCGTGTACGACCTGCTCGACGACAACCGCCTGGAACCCGACGGGATTTACGGCATTCCCCAGGAAGGCCGTACTTTCCGCCTGAAATTCGCGTGTCGGTTTTAATCCTATGGCACGTATATCGATGGTAAAGAAAATCGCTATCTGGGTCTTGCTGCTAGTCCTGACTGCGGGCGCCGGATTGGCCGACGCGGTCACGGAATACGATCTTAAAGCGGCCTATCTGCTCAATTTCGCCGGTTATGTCGAATGGCCGGAAACGCCAGAACCGGTAACGATCTGCGTTTACGGCGAGAATCCGTTCAAGGCGGCAACTATCGCTACCTTGCTGGAAGCAAAAGCGGGGCAGATTAATGCCGGCTTCAAATATCCAAACCAATTGGAGCAGCTGACGGATTGCAAGATCCTCTATTTATCTCCATCCGAACATGATAATTTCAGCAAGATCATCGCCCTGTTACACAACGCGCCGGTATTGATTGTCACCGATGTTCAAGACCGGGCGCCTCCGGGCAGCATGATCAATTTGGTTACCGAATCCAACCGCCTGAGATTCGAGATCAATATCAGCGCGGTTTTGGCGTCGAAGCTGAGAATCAGTTCCAAGATGCTGAAATTGGCCAAAATCGTGCCATGACGGCAACTATCCGGCATCTGCTATCTATGGGATGGCACGGATCAAACCGGTTTAAACGGATTTTAAAAGCGGCACCGGATTGTTACGCGCTTTTAAACCGGTGTTTATCCGTCTAATCTGTATCATCCGTGTTCCATTGTATTTTCTCGTTCCCACGCGCTGCGTCAATGCCATTACGTTAAGGAAAAAAGTAAACCAAACAAAATGTTAATCGAGTAGGGCGCGCCGTGCGCGCCTTTCCCGATGCTTAAAAAACTTTGCTATCCCTTTGGCGCGCACGGCACGCCCTACAGCGGCGAAAACTCGCGCATTTCTTAATTTAATGCCAGTGACGCGCTACGTGGGAACGCAGTTAAAAGCGGCACCAGGCTGTTACGCGCTTTTAAACCCGTGTTTATCCGTCTAATCTATGTCGCCTAGAGGCGCCTACTTTTGG
>JBAQYH010000467.1:0-1755 GCA_049299935.1 Methylobacter sp.
AACGAGAGATGGGATTTATATGCGGAAGCCCATCATGCCCAATTCAAGACTCGGCAGGACGGTTACCAGTTATTTATGAATCCGTCGGCCAGTTTCGATGCTTCCAGTGTGTCGCTGTTTCCGGGAAGCCGCGATGTGCAAAGCATGACCTGGACCAATCCCAGCATTTCCAACTGGGGCTCGGCGCGCGACACCATAGACCGGACAACGCAATTGGCGATAGGCGGCAATTGGAACCGCGGCCCACTGACATTGAAATCGGATTTGAGTTATACAGAGAGCTATAACCATCTGTTTTATTCAGTCATTACCCGTAGCGGCACGGCGACCAGCCTAGCGCAAGACGTTTCCGGCCTGAACAACGCACTGACCGGCGCCGCGTTTAATTCGGCGGGCATGGTGTATGCGGACCGGCCGTTCGACGGCACACTGTGGGCCGGGCAATTAGACGGCGAATACAGTTTCGGCGACAGATTCATCGATACGCTGTCGGCAGGGCTGCGTTATGCGCAGCGCAATGCGACCAGTGCGCCGGGGCAAGTTGTTTTCTCGGCGGCGAACGTTCCGGTGGCGAATGCCTCCGGGATGACGATTTCCAGCCCGTACAGCATTTTTCCGGTCGGTAATCCAGAGGCCGCGCGCGATGTCGAAGCCGTGCGCAACACGTTGGGGGTTACCTCCGCGATTCCCACAAGCAACCCGCTCGGCACTTGGACAATAGCCGAAGATACGCATTCCGGCTATCTGATGGCTCATTTCAAAGGCAATAAGCAAGCGGTTGACGGCAATTTCGGGGTGCGCGTGGTTGAAACGCGCGACCAAGTATCGGGTTTCCAGTCGCTTCCCGGCACCGGCGGCACATCGCCGATTGCGCTCGACAACACCTACCTCGACGCATTGCCCAGCATTAATCTGCGCTACGAGTTGCTAAAAGGGCTGTTTTTGCGCGGCGCGGTTTCCAAGTCGGTGACCCGGCCCGATTTCAACCAGCTTTCGCCTTCGCTGACCTTGAATTCCGTGCAAAAAAACGGCTCGGCCGGCAATCCTGAGTTGAAGCCGATCCGTTCCGATAATTTCGATTTAGCGGTGGAAAAATACTTCGATCCGACGACTTCAGTCACTATCACCGGCTTTTTTAAACAGGTCGACGGTTTTGTGACCACCGTCAGCAATCCTGAAGTGTACGACGGTTTGACCTATCAAGTCAGCCGGCCGCAAAGCGGTTCATCCGCGACGATTAACGGTTTTGAGGTCGGCTATCAGCAGTTTTACGACTTCCTGCCAAATTGGATGCGAGGCTTCGGAACACAGGCCAATTACACCTATATCGACAGCGAAACGCCGAGCAGCATCCTGGGCCAGAATGTGCCGCTGCAAAACCTGTCCAAGCACAGCTACAACCTGGTCGGCATATACGAGAAAGGCCCGATTTCAGCAAGAATCGCCTACAACTGGCGCGACACTTTCCTGAGCGGCATCACCAATATCGTCGGCGTCGGCGCGTTACCCATTTACACGAACGGCTACGGTTGGCTGGATGCTTCGGTGGGCTATCGCATCAATGAGCATTTTTCATTCACGCTTGAAGGCATGAACTTGCTGAATACGTTGCGCAGTTCTTATTTCGGCGTGGAAACCAGGCCGCAGACCGTCTGGGTCAACGATACCCAGTTTGGAGCGACGATGACTGTAAGGTTTTAATGGTAACCCGACGCATCAGCTTAAGATACGCTGGTTCCCAAGCTCCAGCTTGGG
>JBAQYH010000468.1:0-2315 GCA_049299935.1 Methylobacter sp.
AAGCCACCCCTTACCGGCGGAAAAGTTTGCCGAATTATTGCGTGATCAAAAGGAGGAAGTAACGGAGTTTAAAATGCGTGACTTATAACCAACTGATGTTACGCACTGCCGATTACAGCCGCGAAAAAGATAGACCACAGATTACCAAATCATTGTCCGAAAATCTTGTTCCCGCAGAGGAATATCCGCCGTAGGGCGTGCCGTGCGCGCCTTAGAAACCAGCCCTACCCACTACCAGCTCATCTGTTATGCAGTTAGCCGAATGAATGATGTATAAGGCGTCGCTCACTTGACGGTTTTAATAAAAATGTTAATGCAGTCTAAATTCGAATAACTGCGTAACATCAGTTAATAGGTAGTTTTACTTATTTTTTTTATCTTTCCTTTCAGTTCTAATATCACTAAATGAGTTATTGTCCTGCGTTGTTGTTCGATTAAGGTAATAACACTGCAATAATTTAACAAAAATAGACCATATTCCCTCCCATTAAAAAAGCAAAATGAAGTAAATTCAAATCCTGAAGAATTCAGTATGACGATACATCTTCAGTCATTGAATAACGAAATCGCGCTTGGGATTAGTTAATCCGCAAGACTTTATCCGACGCCTGACTTTACCCTGAAACATCATTCGTTACTTACCTTTGATCATGCAGACAGCTGCTTCGTCCGTATGCTTTACTAATTAAATACTCCATGAATCGTACCCACAATTTAAAAAATACCTCTAAGCTCGCCCATCAAGAAGTTAGCCGGAAAATAGCTATCCATGAAGCAGGACATGCGGCCGCTATTTATCTTGGCAACCAACAAAAAGGACTGCCTCCGGTTTTTTTTCAGATCTTTATTAACCCGTTGAATAATGATGTCCAGTCATCCGGGTTTTTAGGCAAACCCTCTGATCACTATATCGCTAAAGTAGAAGGCGGCCGCTTAATTCATACCCTACCGTCATCGCTTGATGAGGCCACAAAAGATTTTTCTACCGCACAGAAACATGCTTATCAACACGCCTTCGAAGCCGATATAATCAATCTACTCGCCGGGCCTTTAGCCGAAGCTAGGTATCTTGCACTGCGTGACAATGAACCGATTAGCCCGGAACTGGTGAATATCAATGCTTTGCAGTATTACGGCGGCGCATCCGATTTGGAAGTTGTCAACGAGTATCTTGAGTGTTTTATCGACAATGATGAATTGAGGAAAAGAAAAATGACTGAACTATTTCCGGCGGCATTCAATTTTGTCAGTGAACGGTCGAATTGGCTCGCGATTACCGCGTTGGCCGACTCCATTTTGGCGCATCAGGAAAATATCATTGAATGCAATGAAATTATTGACCTACTTGAATCCGGAAGATGCCGGATGGCTGCTTCGGCTTCGAGCAGAGATTGGCTGTAAAACAATGCTCAAAATTCAATCGACGCCAACATGCGCGGCTCACAATAGCCATCGCTGATAAAGCCTATGAAACATTTCTGTCGTTTGTTTAAACTCTCCCCTATTACGGGCCATGCCCGGCACCGCCCTACGGCCCAGAGAGCATATCTCAAGTGATTGATACAACGGAAACAAAAAACCAACCGCAAGACGCGCCGAAACTGGGCAACTACATCGTTACCGAAAAACTGGGAGAAAGCTTTCAGGCTGTGGTATTCAAAGGCTACCACAAACACGTCCCCGACCAACCACTGATCATCAAACTGCTGAAACTGCTGTCGAGCTGGGACGACCAGTCCCGGCATCTGCGCCAGAAAATTGAACGCCTGAAAGTGCTGCATGATCCGAGGGTTTGTACGCCGCTCTCCCTGGAGTCCTACGGCGACCAGCAGTTTATCGTTCAGCCTTGGTTCGCCGGACAACCGCTGAACTATTGGATGAAACAGCAAGATGAACTCGATCTCAACGATTTTTTTACGCTGGCCTGCACCCTGGCCGATACGCTGCAAGCGGTACACGATGCCGGCATTACCCACGGCGGCATCAAGCCGCACAACATCCTGCTGCAACCGGGGACGCTGACCCTGAGGCTGACCGATTTCATCACTCCGCTCGACATTCGCGATGTCAGCCATTTTATTTACGACCCGGAATTCGTACGCCACACGTTGGCCTACACCTCACCGGAGCAGACCGGGCGCATCAACTACAGAGTTGATTTTTCCACCGATTTGTATTCATTGGGCATCGTATTTTATGAACTGCTTACCGGCCAGTTGCCGTTTTTTTCCAGCGATCCGCTGGAGCTGATTCACTCGCACTTGGCCGAAGAAACGCCTAAAGTCAATCCGTTGAAGCCGCTGCTTCCCCAAGCC
>JBAQYH010000469.1:0-2169 GCA_049299935.1 Methylobacter sp.
GGTTTGATCATGGTGAAATCGGTGACCAGCGAACCCATGTAAGCCTGATGATCGATGCGTCCGATCAGATTGCTGTAATTCGGGTGATCTTCGTAAATGACCGGCGCCGATTTCTTGTTGCTGAAATCCACTATCAGGTTAACGTAATAGCGTTTAAACGGATTGGATTCCTGCGGCAATTCCATAAAAGGAAATATTTTTTCGCTACGGGGAAGAAAGTCCAGGACATGCTCGATAATATCTTTTTGAACATCGTTCAGGTAACTAAGCACCGCTTCCTGCTTGGCGTATTTTTCAATCAGTTCATCTACGGAATGATTGACGGCCAGCTCGGCGACTTCGCGGTTAAGCGCTTGCAGCTTGCGCTTGGTTTCCTTACGCCAGATCGGGAAGTTTTTCAGCAATTTTGCCAGACGTTCCTGCAAGTCAAAAATAGTTTTTTGTATTTCGTGCTGCTTGTCTTTATCAAACTTATTAAACTGCTCGGGACTGATAATTTCGTTGTTTTCATTGGCAGGCGAAAAGGCATAGCCGGTTGCGGTTTCTGTGAGAATGATATGGGCATTGGCGGCTTCTTCACGTAACTGACTGAGCTCGTTTATTTCCCGTTGCCGCGACTCGCTTTCAAGCTCCCCCGTTCTGGAACGGTATTCGTCACCATCAAACGCCGTAGGTATGGCGACGCTCAGCTCATCAATCAACTGCGCCATATCGTGCACAAAAACCTTGCCTTGCCCCGGACTGAATTTAATCGCTGTCGGCTTGGCCGGTTGGCTAAAATTGTTGACATAACACCAGTCCGAAGGAATGTTTTGGCGGCTGGCTTCGTGTTCGACCAATTGCCGTACCGTAGTCAATTTACCGGTGCCGGAAGGCGCCATTGCAAAGATGTTGTAACCGTTTTTATGCATGCGGATGCCCAATTTGACGGCTTCCACAGCGCGTTGCTGACCAACGGTAATATCAATGTCTTCCAGTTCCTCGGTGGAACTGAACTTTAATTGCTCAACGTTGCATGGCTTGTAGAGTTGCGAAGGATCCAACGGTGTATTTTTCATAAGTTATATACTCTGCGTGGAAAACTCGGTTTATTAATTGATAACGTTAAATATACGCCACCTGGACTTGGTAAAAAATATCCTTTTTCAAGATAATTATTAGGAATGAAATCTATATCCTGATAATAACCGTTATTTAACCACGTTTCCAGAACATTGTTATAACCGGTAAGTATTCCGCATCCGCTCGGTAGGCGTATGTTGACCGGCATAGCCGGCCTGCGGGTAATGACGCACATAATCGAAAGCAACATATTCCATGCCAACTCTATCGAATTTAAAATTGTACCACCCGGAATTCATTTATTTCAGTGTGATTTTGAAAAGATTGCCGCACTAAGTATTTGTACTAATATGTTTATTATCATTTTTTTGTTTCAATATTTATCGTTGGATTTTTCCAGGTATGGTTAAAATATTTTAGCTTAATCAAGCGGCTTAGCTATGCGTGGGGAAGAGATGAGAGAAATCGTTCAAGTAAGTTTGCATCTTAAAGAAACTTCTACACAAACTTCTACGCCGATCAATATCCCGGATTGTTATACCAAAATTGCCGAGCTGGCCTTTTATAAGGCGGAAAGCAGAGGATTTGAACCGGGTCACGAATTTGATGATTGGATAGAGGCCGAACGGGAATTTAAAGAAATGATTGATAAAAACAACCCTCATTAATCCATAGCATTTGGCATTTAAAATTATTTTTATAGTATGGGGGATGTTATGCGAATTAACTAATGAGATACCAAAAACCTGCTCGGTTAACTGTCGGGGCGATAGCTATTATTCACCGAAAAAGAAACAAAATTAAGTAACGTATTTATTACTTAATAAAAATAAAATTTATTATTTAGGATTTTTAATTATGTCTACAAAAACAAACACCGGTACAGTTAAATGGTTTAACGCCAGCAAAGGCTTCGGTTTCATCGAGCAGGAAAAAGGCCCTGATGTTTTCGTTCATTACAGCAATATCAGCAGTTCAGGATTCAAGTCATTGTCTGACGGACAAAAAGTTCAATTCAATATAACGCAAGGAAAAAAAGGCCCGCAAGCTGAAGACCTGATTGTCCTCTGATACAGCAATAGGCACTTATTCCCGTATTTAATTTCA
>JBAQYH010000470.1:0-3178 GCA_049299935.1 Methylobacter sp.
ATCCAGGCAACTGGATTTTGCATTCGATGCGGGAAGGCCTTGCTTGGCGTTTTGATACATCAGGCAAACAGCGGCAACGTGCTTGCAGTTATAGCCGACAGGGCAAGTGCAGTCGCCTTCAATCTCTGCCGCGCTGTAGTCAGGGCGCCAGACGATGCGAATATTTTGCCGGTACGGATCTTTATGGCTGCCTTTAACGGCGGCATTAAGCTGTACGAAAAGAGCGCCTTCGCTTGCAACAGTGAGATTAGTCACCATGTCTCTTTCGAAGTAACTGCGTCCGCGTTCATAAAAAGCGTCGCCGCATTCGTAGCGTATATCGGAGCGGAGCAGTTTTTTTTGTTTAATCATAGGGGCGGATGAACAGTTAGGCAAAGCGCTTATTGTACTGCAATCCGGCGCAATTACAGGAGTAGGTATCTGTAACAATAGCCTTATCGCTGATTTTCTGGTTTAGTATGCCCAGAAAATAATGGTCGAAAATGCAACTGGCAGGAGAAAAGATATGAAACGGTACTTATTACTCATCTGTTTATTGTTGAATGCTTGCTCAAGTCTTCCGCTCGCGATAAGAAATCCCCCTCTGCAGGACATTTCCTACACCGAGGTAACCCAGAATATTGCCAATTATAAAAGTGCGCCGGTGCGCTGGGGCGGAATTATCGTTGATGTGGAAAACGAACAAAATTTCAGTCTGGTGCAGGTTCTGTATTACCCCCTTGAGAGCGATGGCGAGCCGCAGACAGATCAGCAGAGTGTGGGGCGATTTGTTTTTAAAAGTCCGGAGTTTCTCGATCCGGCGGTTTACGCCAAAAACGCGAAAATCACCGTCGCGGGAACGCTTGCAGGTGATATCGAACGCACGGTAGGCAAAAAAGTTATGCGCGTACCGTTGATTTCAGCCACGACCATTTACCTGTGGCCGGTCTATGCGTACGACAATTATTACGACGGTTTCGGTTATGGTTACAACCCTTATTATGGCGGCTATCCTTATTATTGGGGAAATTACTATTGGCCAAGTCCATTCATGCGCCCATCCTATCGTCGTATCCGGTAAATGCCGCATCTTAAGACAGGCTTGAGCTTTTTTTGAGATAGGTCTAGTTTATTTTTTTTGTTGCTATATAATACGCGGCTTACCAAAGTTATCGATGCCTCGGTGGCGAAATTGGTAGACGCAAGGGACTTAAAATCCCTCGTTCGAAAGGACGTGCCGGTTCGACTCCGGCCCGAGGCACCATAAACAATCAAAGGGCTTAAGAGTTTTCTTAAAGCTCTTTTTTTATGCCTGAAAATCCTCGTTGTCCGCTGCAAAAAATTGAGCAATCGTGACAAAGATAAACGCTACCGGCTATTAAATGGCATCAACGACTTGCAAAGTATGCGGCAACCGTATCAGCGCGACAGCGAAAGATTGTCCCTGTTTTGCACTTATGCCGAAGATTGTTAAGTTCGAAATAGCAGTTCTTGTGCTTGTTTTCATTGCACTGACGATAACCCTCAAGCATACCTCGCAAAAACCGAAGGCAGAACAGCCGGTCGCCGAACAAGCCGCGCCGTCTGTCGAAGCGTTATTTGATATTCCGAGGATCGCAGGTAAAACCGAAGCCGAGGTCGAGGTGCTATTGGGTGAGCCTGTTTTCTGCGCCAAGTCGGAATCCGCCCTGAACTGCTCGTTCAAGGAAAATGAAATTGAAATTGTCTTCATTGACGGAAAAGCCGATTGGATCACCGTCTACGGCGCATTCCGCAGCCCCTCCTACCGCCAGAAGATTGAAGGAAAAACCAAAGCCGAGGCGTTAAAGTTGCTTGGCGATCCTGCTTTCTGTGCCAAGGCAAAATCAACCCTGCACTGCGGATTCCGGGATGGCGATGTCAGCGTTGAATTTATTGACGGAAAGGTCGATGAAATTACCGTAAAAGGGAATCTGGGCAAGGCGGCGTACAGCAAAGAAACCTTGGCGCTGCTTGGACTACCTGTAAAGGATGCGAGCTTTGGCAATAAAAATGTGATGCGTTGGGAGAATATTTCCGGATTATTGAGCGTAACTTTGCATTCGGAGGGTAACACCGTGTCTCTTGTTACGGTGAAGGCGAAAACCAAATAGGTGTTATGCCTATTGCCATGAGCCGGTTAAGAGCGCCTTGTATAGGCTTTCGCGCCCCAAACCGGAACCCTTTGCCAGCTGTGTCATGCCTTGAACTCAAGCCGCAGTTTTTACTGCAACAAGAAACGCGTCGGGATCGGGGGCTTTCAGTGCGGCAGTCAAGTAGGTGGCAATGGTTTCTTCGTTATCAAGGTCTGGACTTAAGGAGCCCAACGTAAAAATAACGGGACGCGGTGCGAAGAATGAAAATTAAACGAAAGATTAAGGCCGCGTTCCCGTTGATTGTTGGGTTAGGCAATAATCAAAGCAACTTAACCAGCGCAGCAATAACGGCCACCTGCGCTAACATTAAAGCACCCACCCATTTAACTAAATCCACTTTAAGTTCAAGCAAGTCTGTTTTTGTGGCGTTCCTTAAGCTTTCTATTTCTCGGTGTAAATCATCCTTAGTTGCCAGTTCGCTTTGTGATTTTTTGAGAACCGAAACTACAGTTTCCGATTGCTGCCGAGTAAACCCGCTGTTTTCAAGTTCAACTACAAGTTCTTGGGTATCAAAGGTGATGGTAGTCATGGGTATTGCTCCTGCTTTCAGTTTAATGCCCAGTTTACCACGCTTGACAGTCGCCGCAAATCATGAGCTACAAATCGGTTCTAAATTTCCCAAAATTTTTGGCTCTGCAAATATTGTAGTGCTGCCCATAAAACGGGATAGCGAATATCCAAAACCCAGCGGTTACGAGGATCATAATAAATGTGCCAACACCTATTTGGCGACTTGTACCAACATTGCGCTTACAAAGATTACAGTATTTCTGTGCCATTCAAAAAGCTCCACTAATTAATTTTAAGCAACCGCATAAGAAGCCTAACGTTTCGAGCTAAGCACCGCTTCCCTGTGAGCTTTAAAGCTTCACCGTTTTTCGGACATCTTAGCCTTTTAAAAAATCATCAATCGCTGATGAAGCGTGTGCTTGAGCGAGGCGTTAGGCCACGCGACTGGTCGATCTTCGATATACGCAAAAAAGCCGCCAAGTTTTGCAAAACACCGGTTTGTTTAGCGAAGTAGA
>JBAQYH010000471.1:0-10781 GCA_049299935.1 Methylobacter sp.
CCGAAGCCGAAAAAGCTGAGCAAGGTTACCCCGAAGCTGTCCTTGTGCAGGGATTGCACGATTTGATCCTGTTCGGAAAGTTCCGGCTCGGCGGCAAGTTGCTGTGCGGCAGGCAGGTTCAGGTCGATTTTTTTGCTCATCGGCGGATAGCAAACGCCGCGGTCGGCGCAGCCCTGGTATTTCGCCTGTAGGGTAACGGTTTGTGCAGTTTGGCTGGCGCGGATTATCGGCAGGTCGAAGCCGAGTTCGTTGTGAAAGGTTTCAACCTGGCCGAAGGCTTCATCCTGTTTGGGCGCGCCCCGGGGGATGTCGTAACTGCCCAGCTTTACGCCATCGGCGTTAATCAATTCAAGCTGGACTTTTTCCCGGTACAGGTAATAGCCCTCTGCAATCTGCCAGTTAACATGCAGGGTGTGGCCGTCTTTGACTGAGGCGAAAAACTCGAAAGCCTGATCCGGCGGCAGCAATTCATCTTCAAACAATCCCAGTTTTAAGCCTTGATTGCCTTTAAGCAGCTGTTTGACCGGATCGGCTGCCGCGACAGGCGCAGGCAGCTTCAGGTCGAAGGTGGCTTTTTGCGGCGGATAGCAAATGCCCCGGTCGGCACAGCCCTGATATTGCACCAACAGTTGCAGCGACGATGCGCCGTTTTCGACGGTTAAGGAAACCGGGACATTCAGGGTATTGCGGTAAATGACTACGTCGCCAAAATTTTCATCATGGTGGGTTTCCCCAGCCGGGAAAGCGGGATCGCTTAACTTGATTTGCGCTGTTTTCGACTCAAAGCGCATTTTATTGCGATAAAGATAATAACCTTCGGCGATGTCCCAGGAAATTTCAATCCGGTCGGCAGCCAGGGCTTTAGCGGAAACCTTGAAAGCCTGGCCGGGCGGCAGAATTTCGTCAGCGCCCAGCGCGAAAGCTGACTGGCTGACAACCGACAGGAAACAGAGAAAAATTATTTTAAAGAGTGGCATGAATCAATCCAATGCAAGTATTCAGGTAAGCCGCGTTCAATAGGCACGGCGATTATTTCCGGCAGTTCGTAAGGGTGATGGTCGCGCAAGGTTGTTTCAACAGCCTGATAATGATCTTTATGCGCCTTAATCAACAGCAGATGTTCCTGGGCTGATTCGATTTGCCCCTGCCATCTGTAAATAGAGGTGATGCCGGGTAAAATGTTCACGCAGGCGGCCTTATGGCTTTCGACCAGCAGTCGGGCTATTTTTTCCGCCGTGTCTTTATCGGGGCAAGTGCAGAAGATTATGTGGTGGTTAACAGGCATGTTACAGGTCATAAAAACTGGAGCTTGGATATTATCCTAGAAATTAACCGGAATTGCCCTTATATTGTAACGACGATGATTACAACAAGAGTACTTTAGATGAAAATTTTTCAAACACTATTCCTGGTCGTCCTGATTATCCCTTTTGCGGAAATTTATTTGCTGATACAGGTAGGCGGAATTATTGGTGCATTCCCGACCATTTTGCTGGTGGTGTTTACCGCAATACTGGGTGCTTGGTTGTTGAGGCAGCAAGGCTTTGCAACGTTCCAGCGGTTTCAGGAGAGCTTGGCGCAAGGCGTGATACCCGCTTATGAAATGATTGAAGGCCCGATAATTCTGGTCGGTGGGGCATTATTGCTAACGCCGGGCTTTATTACGGATATAATTGGCTTTGCCTGCCTGATCCCGTCATTACGCAGAAAAATCGCCCAATATGTGATTGAAAATTATCTGGTTCAGGCCGGAGCGCATTTTCAGCAGGCTAAAGAAGCTGAAAATAACGTGTTGGAAGGTGAGTTTCGTAAAGAAGAGTGATGCGGTAAAAAAGTACGAGGCGAAAACGGAATTCAGCCTCGTACTTTGGTAACTTAGCTTTCTGAAGAGTCGCTTTCTGTAGGTGTAGGTGCGCTTTCAGTAGTGCCCGCGGCTTCACAGGTATTCTTGTTAAGCCCTGAATAGACGGGGCACCATCCTGAGTAACCGGTTGCAACAAGAACCAAGCCTACCAATAATAGAAGAACTTCACCGCCTGGGACGAAAAGAGAAATAACCAGAAGTGCTGATCCTGCATACAAACGGTATTTTTTTTCCTTCTCACCAACATTGTGTTCAAATTTAAGCATACGTTTAAAATCAAAATTCATCTTAAAATCCTCTGTGTGTAGTTATTATTATCTCTAACAAAGCAACGGTTCAGTCTGTCATTATCTAACCTGATGCAATATACACAGCTCCGAAAAATGTGCAAGCGAAAAAGTAATGGATGTAACCTCAATAATAGACCCCTTAAATGATGCCCAGCGTCAGGCAGTTACCGCCCCGTCCCAGGCCATGCTGGTTTTGGCCGGTGCCGGCAGCGGCAAAACCCGTGTTCTGGTGCATCGCATCGCCTGGCAGATCCAGGTCGAGGGCGTGTCGGCGCACAGCATACTGGCGGTCACTTTTACCAATAAAGCGGCCAAAGAAATGCGCGGAAGGATTGAGGACTTGCTCAATATGTCCGCGCAATCCATGTGGATAGGCACTTTCCACGGCGTGGCGCACCGGCTGTTAAGACGCCATGCCAAGCAGGCGAATCTGCCGGAAACGTTCCAAGTGATGGATTCCGGCGACCAGCTGCGGGTTATCAAGCGGTTGCTGGCTACGCTGAATCTCGATGCCGACAAGTGGCCGCCGCGCCAGGCGCAATGGTTTATCAATGCGCAAAAAGACGAGGGCAAGCGGGCCCGGCATATGCTGGAAACCGGCGATCTCTACCAGCGGCAAATGGTGATTATCTACAAGGCCTATGAAGAGCTGTGCGACCGCTCCGGCCTGGTGGATTTTGCCGAATTGCTGCTGCGGGCGCATGAATTGCTGCGCGATAACCCCGATGTGCTGGAGCATTATCAGCAGCGTTTCCGGCAGGTTCATGTCGACGAGTTCCAGGACACCAACACCATACAATATGCCTGGTTGCGGCTGTTGACCGACGGCAGGGACAATATTTTCGTCGTCGGCGATGACGATCAGTCCATTTACGGCTGGCGCGGCGCGAAGATTGAGAATATCTACAACTTTCAAAAACATTACCCGAATCATCAAGTCATCAAGCTGGAACAGAATTACCGTTCGACCGGCAATATCCTGAAAGCCGCGAACAAGGTCATCAGCGTCAATGACGGCCGCATGGGTAAGGAGCTGTGGACCGATGCCGGTGACGGCGACTTGATTTCCCTGTATGCGGCATTCAACGAACAGGACGAGGCCCATTTTGTGGTCGAGCGTATCAGGGCCTGGGTCAATGAGGGCGGGCTGCGCAAGGATGTCGCGATACTGTACCGGTCCAATGCCCAATCCCGCCAGTTTGAAGAACGGTTAATGACCACCGGCACACCGTACCGGGTTTATGGCGGCTTACGCTTCTTCGAACGGGTGGAAATTAAAAACGCATTGGCTTATTTACGGCTGATGTCCAACCGCAATGACGATGCCTCGTTCGAGCGGGTGATCAATACCCCGACGCGCGGCATCGGTGCCAAGACCATCGACGATATTCGGGCCATTGCCAGGGATCAAGAGCTTTCGTTATGGGCTGCGGCCATCGTGCTGATCAACCAGCGAACCTTGTCGGCACGGGCGACCAATGCCTTGATCGGCTTTTTGGAACTGATCAAGCGGTTTGAAGGGCAGGCAGAAGGCCTGGAGCTGTTTGAAAAAGTCAAACTGGTCGTCGAAAAAAGCGGCCTGGTTGAGCTGTATCAAAAGGACAAAGCCGACAAAGGCGAAGAAAAAGTCGAAAACCTGGAGGAGCTGGTCAACGCGGCGCGGCTGTTCGACCCCGATACGATTGGCGACCAGGACAGCGAGGAAAACCTCGGCGAGCTGGATATGTTCCTGGCCCATGCGGCATTGGAAGCCGGCGAGATGCAAGCCGACGAGTTCGACGATTGCGTGCAGCTGATGACCCTGCATTCGGCCAAAGGGCTGGAGTTCAAGCAGGTGTTCCTGGTCGGCATGGAAGAAGGGCTGTTCCCGTCACAGCAGTCCGTCGACGATGTCGGACGGCTCGAAGAAGAGCGCAGGCTTTGCTATGTCGGCATTACCCGCGCGATGCAGCAATTGTACCTGACCTATGCCGAATCCCGGCGCTTATACGGCCGGGAAAGCTACCCCAGGCCGTCGCGTTTTTTGCGCGAGATTCCGCCGGAACATTTACAGGAAGTCAGGATGCGGGCCGCCGTGAGCCGTCCGGTGACTGCGGTAAAACCGAAAGCGCAGTCTTTGCAAACGGAAGGAAAATACAAGCTGGGGCAACGCGTCAGTCATGCCAAATTCGGCGAAGGCGTGGTGTTGCAGATGGAGGGCGACGGCGCGCAGGAACGGGTGCAGATCAACTTCAAGCAAGTCGGCCTTAAGTGGCTGATACTGGCTTATGCGCAACTGGATGTGTTGTAAGGAAGGATTTACCCAAAGCGCCTGGTTGGGTAGCTCTGATACCCTTAAAAACCGCAGTCGGGCGTTCCATTATCCTAAAAAAATCGTAACTATTCAGCATATAGAAAAATGGAACACGGATGACACAGATTAAACGGATTTACACGGATTTTTAGTCCCAACCCAGTTTGTTTGCGTTTTTAAATCAGTGTTCATCTGTTTAATCCGTGTCATCCGTGTTCTATTAAGCATACGTTGAGTAGTTACAAAAAATCATTTGACTCACAAAAAGCATGAGAATACTCAAAGAGTGAAAGACAGTGCAACAATATACTGCTTTCTTTCGTGTATTTCGCGCTTTTCGTGGACTAACTGCGGTTTTTAGGATTATGCCCTGTGGGCACTACGGTTTTCCTTCCGCCTTAATCTTCCGAAACGTCAAATTGATCCTTGGCGTTTTCAATTTTTTCGTTTTAGGCACCGCATGCATCCAGTGGTGCTGCAAGGTTCCGGCCATCACCAGCAAATCGCCGTGACCTAAAACTATATCCAGTCTGTCTTTGGTTTTTTTATGATGCAGCCTGAATAAGCGCTCGTCGCCCAGGCTCAATGACGCAATCACCGGGTTTGGCCCCAGCTCTTTTTCATCATCGGCATGGCAGCCCATCGAATCGTTACCGTCACGGTACAAATTGGCCAATACGCTGTTGAAGGTGCATCGGCATTGTTGCTCTACCTTCTCCCTGATTGCCTGTAACACTGGAGTCCACGGCATCGGCTGGTGATTAACGCCCGAATAGCGGTACCAGGCATCGGGGTCGCCGTACCAGCACATCAGGCGGGGCACCTTAACCCACTTGCCGTAGATAAAAATAGCCTCTTCCTGCCAGGCCAGCCCGGCTTGCAGCTGCGCAAACAGCAGGTCGGACTCCGGCAAACTGTAAAATTGTTTGATTAAGTAAAGCTCGCCGTCAAAAGGGACTAAGTTGGGTGTCATCAATGCGCGGCAAAAAACCGTTTCATCACTCTGATCATGTAATCATGGTCCAGCACCCCGGCGCTTTCCCTGATGCTATGCATCGCCCACATCGGGTTGCCGACATCGATTGAGCGGATGCCCAGTTTTGCGGAGGTAATCGGCCCGATCGTACTGCCGCAGGGCAGATCGCAGCGGTGCGAATATTTCTGGTACGGCACGCCGACCTGTTCGCACCAATCGGCAAACATCGCCGCCGAGACGCTTTCGGAGCTGTAGTTATGATTGGCGTTGACTTTAATCACCGGGCCTTTGTTGACGAGGACTTTATGGCCGGGATCGTAGGCATTGGGGAAATTAGGCTGGTAGGCATGCGCCATGTCCGCGCTGATTAGGAAGCTTTTGGCCAGCGCCCTGGCATAATCCTCGCTGCCGGTTGCAGTCGAAAGAGCTATGCGCTGGAGCACATCGGGCAGGAAACTGCCGTCGGCACCTTTGTTGCTTTGGCTGCCGATTTCTTCATGGTCGAACAACGCACACACTCGCGTGGCATCCATGCAGTCGGCATCAAGCAGCGCCTGTAACGCCGCATGACACGAAGCCAGGTTATCCAGTTGGCTGTCTGCATAAAACTCACTGTCCTTACCCCAGAACACGCCTTTTTGCGTGTCGTACACGGCCAAATCCCAAGATAAAATGCGTGCTGCGTCTATACCGGTTTGCTGTTGCAACAACTCGGAAAAATAGGCAGGCGGCAACTGTTCCTCAGCCAATGTCGACAGGATCAACGGCAATTCGGTCTGCTTTTGCAGTTTCAGGCCTTCTTCGTTAACCGCCCTGTTCATATGTATCGCCAGATTAGGCAAACGCAGCAGCGGCTGGTCGAATTTGACCGGCATGCCGGCTATCTCGCCCTGATCGTTTTTATACGCGATTCTTCCTGCAAGGCTCAAATCCCTGTCGGTAAAAGTCGCCAAAATAGGCCCGCCGTAAACCTCGACGCCCAGCCTTACCAAGCCGTCAGAGCTGCCGGCGGCATTCGGCTTGATTCTCAAGCCGGGGGAATCGGTATGCGCGCCGATGATTTTAAAGCCGGTTTCAGCCGGCGGTTTTTGCCCCTGCACAAACAGGATGATAGACGAATCGTCGCGCACCACGTAATAACGCCCGCCCGGCTGCAATGACCACTTGGCCGTTTCGTCGAGACGCTGCCACGGCGGCGTTTGCGCCGCAAGCAGGGCTTCGATGGTGTTAACGACATGCCACGGGCTGGGGCTGGCATCGATAAAATCGAGTAGGTTTTGAACCTGCTGCCTCGCGCTCATGATCTTTCCTTCAAGTCCAATGCCGCGGAATTAATGCAGTAACGCAAGCCTGTCGGCTGCGGGCCGTCCTCGAATACATGGCCCAAATGCGCATCGCAGGATTTGCAAACCACTTCAACCCGGCGCATGCCGTGGCTGGAATCAGCATGCTCTGCCACGCTGTGTTCGGACAACACGTCCCAAAAACTCGGCCAGCCAGAGCCTGAATCGTATTTGGCCGAAGAATCGAACAGCGGATTGCCGCAGCAGATGCAATGATAAACGCCGTCCTTTTTGCAATCGGCGTATTTTCCGGTAAAAGGCGGCTCGGTGGCCTTCAGGCGGCAAATATTAAATTGCTCCGGCGTTAATTTTTGTTGCCACTGCTCATTGTTGTCGCTTTCTTTGTTTGTCATGTTTTTTACACCTGTAACAACCATTTATAATGGCGCGTATTGTACGCGTTCAAGCCCGCATAGCCAAAAGACTGCCGGTCACAATCGATATGGAAAAAACAACGATTAGTTATGAATTTTGCCTATGCTACAATGCAATAGTTATTGAATTTTAATAAGTGATCAACCATGACAGAACTAATGACGAGCGGGATTGAATTAATGTTTACCGGGATGGGCATCGTGTTCTTGTTTTTGACTATGCTGGTCGTCGCTATCAACATCATGTCGGCACTGGTGCAGCGCTTTTTCCCGGATATACCGGTATCAAAAACAGTCCCCGGCATTACCACCGACATTGATAAAAGCGTTGTTGCCGCAATAACTGCCGCCGTGCACATGTATCGCAAAAAGCATAACTAACGGCCACAAGGTCAATGATTAAAAAATTTATCGTAACCGCTCAGCAGAGCTGACTTAGTAATAGAACACGGATGCCGAAAGCAGGCGCCTCTACGACTGCATGGATGCAGGAGGTAGAGCAACGCAGGAGCAGTTGCCGAGGCGGCACGGATTAGGCGGATTTAAACGGATTTTATTTTCTTTGTTTATCAGTGTTTATCCGTCACAATCCGCGTCATCCGTATTCTATTTTTCAAACTGCTAAGTCATTACAATTTACCAAGGTTTCAGGAGAAACAACAAGCATGTCCATCGATATAAAGCAGCCCTTAGGTATCACCGAAGTCGTTCTGCGTGATGCCCATCAATCCATTTTGGCAACCCGGTTGCGCATCGAAGACATGCTGCCGATTTGCGAAAAGCTCGACCGGATCGGTTACTGGTCTATTGAGTCCTGGGGCGGCGCGACCTTTGATGCCTGTATCCGCTATCTGGGCGAAGATCCCTGGGAAAGACTGCGCCTGTTGAAAGCCGCGATGCCCAATACGCCACAGCAAATGCTGTTTCGCGGCCAGAATATCCTGGGCTACCGTCATTATGCCGATGACGTGGTGGATAAGTTTGTCGAGCGTTGCGTGATCAACGGTATCGACGTGTTCCGCGTCTTCGATGCGATGAACGACATGCGCAACATCGAGCATGCGGTCAAAGCCGTACTCCGCACCGACGCCCATGCGCAAGGCACCATTTCCTACACCACCAGCCCCGTGCACACCATGGATTTATGGGTGGGTCTGGGCAAACAGATCGAAGACATGGGCGCGCATTCGATTTGCATCAAGGACATGGCAGGCTTGCTGAAGCCTTACGATGCGTTTGAACTGGTCAGCCGCCTGAAAGCCAGCACCGATATACCGATCCATCTGCATTGCCATGCAACCACCGGCTTGAGCGTCGGCACACTGATCAAGGCCGCCGAAGCGGGCGTGGACAATGTCGATACCGCCATTTCATCGATGAGCATGACTTACGGCCACAGCCCCACCGAAACCATCGTCTCCAGCCTGGAAGGCACCGGCCGCGATACCGGCCTGGACCTGGTCGAACTGGAACACATCGCCACTTATTTCCGGGACATACGCAAAAAATATGCGCAATACGAAGGCAGCCTGAAAGGCGTCGACAGCCGCATCCTGATCTCCCAAGTGCCGGGCGGCATGCTGACCAATATGGAAAGCCAGCTGAAAGAACAGGGCGCCGCCGACAAATTCGACGAGGTTATGCTGGAAATCCCCCGTGTCCGCGAAGACTTGGGCTTTATTCCGCTGGTCACGCCGACTTCGCAAATCGTCGGCACCCAGGCTGTCATCAACGTGATGAACGGCGAACGCTACAAAAACATCACCAAGGAAACCGCCGGCGTTTTAAAGGGTGAATACGGCGCAACGCCCGCGCCGGTCAACAAAGCCCTGCAAGACAAGGTGCTGAACGGAGCCCAGGCGATTACCTGCCGTCCGGCCGATCTGATCGCACCGGAAATGGACAAGCTGATTGCCGAAGTTAAGGAGAAAGCCCAGGCCGAAGGCGTCACTCTCGCCGCCAACGTCGAAGAAGACGCATTGATCAACGGTTTGTTCGCGCAGGTCGGCTGGAAATTCCTGACTAACCGGGACAATCCTGCCGCCTTTGAAGCCGCCCCGGACGCGCAAGCCTTTGCTGCCGCCAATGCGTCCCGAACCGCGGCCAATGCCGGCGCCCCAATGCCGCCGCCCCAGCCGCTGACGGAAACTTATACCGTCAACGTCGATGGCAGAAACTTCAGCGTCATCGTCGGTGCCAACAACGCCGCCATGACCATTGAACCGGTTGCCAGCGCGACCCATGCCGCACTGATAGCCAGCAGCGGTGCGGTAGTCGAATCGCCGATGGCAGGCAATATTTTGAAAATTCTGGTCGACGTCGGCAGCATCGTTGCCGAAGGCGATGTCGTGGTCATTATGGAAGCGATGAAAATGGAGACCGAAGTACGCTCCAAAACGGTCGGTATCGTCAGCACTGTCTATGTCAAAGAAGGCAGCGCCGTCGCCGGTGGCGATGTACTGCTTTCCTTATAAGAAGGATAACCACAGAAATTACGAAAAACCGCAGTACCCACAGGGCATAAAGAGCGGCCATCCGGTCGCTCTAAATGATTTAATAAAGAGACATCTCATGGAAAATCTCATTTCACTCTGGCATAGCACCGGCATATACAACTTCACCGGTGGACAGGCCTTTATGATGCTGGTTGGCTTTTTACTGCTGTTCCTGGCTATTAAAAAAGGCTTTGAACCCTTACTGTTATTGCCGATAGGCTTTGGCGCCGTGCTCAGCAATATCCCGGTCGCCGGTATCGCCGAAGAAGGCGGTATTTTGTACTACCTGTATTACGGCATTAAAACCGGCCTGTTTCCGCTGCTGATATTCATGGGCGTCGGCGCGATGACCGATTTCGGCCCGATGCTGGCCAACCCTAAAACCTTGTTGCTGGGCGCTGCGGCGCAGTTCGGCATCTTTGCCTCGCTGCTGGGCGCGTTGGCGCTGAACGCGATACCGGGGCTGGAATTTACTCTAAGAGATGCCGCCGCAATCGGCATTATCGGCGGCGCCGACGGCCCAACCGCCATTTATGTGGCCTCAAAACTGTCGCCCGACTTGTTGGGAGCCATCGCGGTCGCAGCTTATTCCTACATGGCTCTGGTGCCGCTGATACAGCCGCCGATCATGCGCGCCTTGACCACCGAAGACGAACGCAAGATCGAAATGCAGCAGCTGCGCGTCGTGGGCAAGACCGAAAAAATCGTCTTCCCGTTGATGCTGCTGGTCATTTGCACCCTGCTGCTGCCGTCAGCCGCGCCTTTAATCGGCATGTTCGCACTGGGAAACCTGATGAACGCCTGCGGCGTGGTCGAACGCCTGAGTCAGACCGCACAAAACGAACTGATCAATATCGTCACGATTTTCCTGGGATTGGCGGTTGGTTCAAAACTCAGCGCCGATGCCTTTTTGCAAATCAAGACGCTGGGTATTCTGGGCTTGGGTGCGATTGCGTTCAGCATCGGCACAGCGGCCGGCGTGATCATGGCGAAAATCATGAATAAATTCAGCAGCACCCCGATTAATCCTTTGATCGGTGCCGCCGGCGTCTCCGCAGTGCCGATGGCCGCTCGGGTAGCTAACAAACTGGGATTGGAAAGCAACCCGCATAACTTCCTGCTGATGCATGCGATGGGGCCTAATGT
>JBAQYH010000472.1:0-9179 GCA_049299935.1 Methylobacter sp.
ATAGATGCCAACACATTATTCCTCGTTTATTGCCAACTATTTAGCGGCACTGTCGCACCCGATCCTAAATATTATGCGCATATCGTCTCCATCTATTATTTCTCGAAACTTGCCGAAATTTTACCCGCCAGTTTAAGTGAATTGGGCTACGCTAATTTTGAAAACAAATATCAGGATTTACTGGGGCTGACACGTTACTTTCGCGGTACTGTACAGGTTTCTGCCGATCTTCAGCAGTTTATACCTCAAGAAGAGTTAATAGATCACTTCGACCAAGTACTTTTTTCCTGCAAACTGCAAGCCGTCAAAGCCACGCACGACGAATATCTACGCCGTTTGCGTGAGCTTAAACAAAAACAGTTTCTCGGCGATTTCCTGCAAAAAAATCCGGCGATTCAACACAAGGCAGGCGTGCCGTTAGGTGGGACATTTATCATTGTCTATCACGATAATCCACCACTGGTAGCTGCCCCCATCAATTTCACATTTAATCAGGCACTATTTAGAAAAACAGCAGAACCAGCCCTATCGGCTGCATTCACCCGGCTACAAAGCAAACAAGATGTTATGCTTGATCCTGATTTACAGCTCATTTTTTCAGAACTGACAACTCAACTGCCACTATTAAATTCGTCTGTGTCAGGCATTATTCAAAGTACCGCGCTTGATGAAATCATGGACGAAACCATTAATGAATTTACCGATGGCACTGTCATTGCCGATTTTTACCTGCCTTATCGATTCAATGCCGATGGTCAGGCAATACAGTTTGTTTTGCCAAAAATACCACCCACATTCACTGTAAAAATCGGCTGTGCCAATGCAGATGGAGCGTTAGTCACGGTTACGCCCAAAGGAGGCTTGCCCCCCTATTCCATCAAAATTGATACAGGAGAATATCAGTTACTGGGCGAAACGCTACGCTTGGACAGCGGCGAACATACCTTGAGAGTTCGCGATGCCGAAGACTCGGAATCGATTCAGCAAACCATTAAGATTGCATCGCCGCTTATGATTGTCGAGCAGGGTTTCAAATGCAGTGAAGATGCCAGTTCATACACTGCATCCTGCATCATTAGTGGTGGGACACCCCCATACACAGTTAACGAAACAATTATCGACGGTAATGTTTACACCACGAATCCAACCGCCATTGGAACATTGGCGCTCATCAATGTGGTGGACAATAATAAATGCGCTAACGCATTAACAATAAGCCATAGCTGTGAGAAACCTTGCGACTTGCCTTGTGCGGGTATTGCGTTGCGGCGTGGTTATTATTTCTCTTTGCCCAATCTGATAGAAAGCAACTTCCAAGTCAACTTCTCGTTTGAGTCTCAGAAAGGCGAAAAAATTGACTTGTCAGAAAAAGTTCATGGTATTTTGCAAGCAGTCGCTGGCGATAGTGAAAGCTTTGCAAAACAAATAAACGCGCTGATTGCCGAAACGACAGGCAGTTCAGATTGGCTGAAATTTGATTATAGCCAATCTTCTGAACCTGGATTTATGGATACATGGTGGATTGAGTATTTCGAATGCTTGGAATTTAGTTTTGGGTTTAGTTACCCTTTAGGCGTTATCGTTGCCGTAGTACCAATAACAACTGTGACGGTTACGCCTACTGCCAGCACAATTTTGGTAACCCAAGGCGAGAAAATTTTGTTGAAAGTCACAATTCCGGCTTTTGATAGCATCAAAATAGACAAGTGCAATCCAGAAGCCCCAGTTAAACCGCTATGCCCTAAAGAGTTAAATTTGAAACTGGAAATCAACCAACAGGTGGATTTCCCGGTAGCATTGTTAGATGTAAAACCATCTGGTAATGACCAACCAGTCGCTTATCTTTGGGAAGTGCAGGGCGGCAATCCGGCGATGTCAAACGATCAAAAAGTCAGATTTAAATTTACCCAGCGTGAACCCAATATAAAAAACATTCGGCTCACGGCCTTTACCAAAGATGGATGCAGGTTTATACAAAATGACACCATAGAATTTGGTTAAAACTAATACCAATGTCATCACTCCACACTATCCAACAACAACATCTCCATGTCAAAGTACTAGGCACTGAAACAGATGCACGGGAATTACAAAATAGACTGTCTGGATGGTGTCACGATGATTTATTGCCTGCACTTGAAAAGATATTCGATCAATTTTCAGAGACTGGAACTTGGTGTATTAATCTCTTGGATATTGATGCGGGCGAACTAACGCTAGAAAATATGGAAAACAACTTGGCCGCTATCGTCGCCCTGGCTGTTGAAAAAGAACTCCGTGAACTGACTTTAAATAAGCCATCGTTAGCGGTTATCTCCAACAATATTCACTATAAAACCGGCCAACAAAACCTAGCTGAAGCTTTGGTTTATTTTCTAACAACAGGTAGATTGCCTTGGTCGCTACAACTTCCAGCGGGCAAAAATTTTGAGCAGATATTGTTAGATACCAGTCAGGACTGCACGCCAATTAGCACCAACCCTCATCTTATTCTTAAGGCATTAACATCGGTAACAGCCAGAAAACGCTTGGTCAGGCAATTTTCACCACTATTAATGGCACGCATACTGGCCCAATTTTCACCCGACGGCAAAAAAATCATTGAGACAATTTTACAAAAACTACAAACCGCTGACACGCCACCTGATGCGATTAAGCTGTTTGAAAAGCAACTGTGGGAAACCCTGTTTTCTTTTATTGCCACAGCAAGAACGATGACTGAAAATGCCGTTGTTGCCGAAACTTGGCAAACGCTGAACATTCCAATAGCACAATTAACCGCGCTGGAAAGTTCGCTGCCCCGTTATTGGCCGGCTATCATAAAAACAACTATAAAAACACCTGACACCCGGCCTTCGTCTTTAACGACACTGGAAAAGGAAAAACCGCCACTGTACAGGACAACAACACACCAAACACTGGACTCATTAGCTGATACCCCACAAAAAAACTCGCAACACATAAGCCAAGGGAACCAGTCACTCGAAGCCGCCAACATTAAAGAAAACATTTATATTGAAAATGCAGGATTAATTTTATTGCACCCTTTTTTACCGCAGTTTTTTACTGCCTTGGGCATTGCCGCAGAAAACCAACTCGTACAACCCGAACGCGCACTTTGCCTGTTACATTTTTTAACCACTGGGCTATTAATCGCTCCAGAATATGAACTGACTTTGTGCAAAATTCTTTGCAATATCCCTTTAGAATCCCTTGTCGAATCTGACATGGAACTAACTGAATCCGAAACAGAAGAAGCCGAAGCCCTGCTAAAAGCCGTCATCCGTCATTGGGATGCATTGCGTAATACCGGCATCGATGGCTTACGCGGAGAATTTTTTCTTAGATTCGGTAAACTGTTTGTACGTGCTGATGGCGATTGGTTGTTACAAGTTGAAGCAAAAACCGTTGATCTTTTGTTAAATCAACTGCCCTGGGGCATTTCAATGATACAACTGCCCTGGATGCAACGGATACTTTGGGTGGAATGGAGCTATTAATCTTAACGATGAGTAGAAAAAGATGAAAACCAGCGCGGATAAATCATCAAGTACAACATCGAAGACCGCAACTCGAGCGGCACAGACTTTTTTTGCTAAAGCCAATACTGGCAATTTTTTCGCGCCTGCCGTACAAATGAAAATGGCGGTCAATAAACCAGGGGATAAATTCGAGCAAGAAGCCGACAAAATGTCAGACAAAATCATGCGGATGCCCTCTCCTACCCCCATGACGGGAAAAGAAGACAAATTACAACGTCAGCCCGCAGAAAAATTACAAAAAAAAGCGGATGACAAAATCCAAAAATCGGCAATGCCGGAACAGAAAGTCCAGAAAAAAGAAGATGAAAAATTACAAAAAGACCCCGCCACCGAAAAAAAATTACAACGAAAACCAAAAGGCGATGGTGTTCCCGTAATCAGCGCGAACCTGCAAGCCATCATTCAAACTAAAGTCGGCTCTGGCGGTCAACCGCTTTCCGGTGATGTGCGTAACGACATGGAATCACGTTTCAATGCTGATTTCAGCAAAGTACGTATTCATAATGATGCTGACTCCGCCAAATTAAATACCTATTTAGGCGCGAAAGCCTTCACCTATCAAAATCATGTATTTTTCTCCAGTGGCCAATATCAACCCGGTAGCAGTGCCGGTAAACAGCTGTTAGCTCACGAACTCACCCACACCATTCAACAAGGCCACGCCGCTCAACGTAGTAGCCCACAGCTTAGCGCCACCGTAACCGCACCTGTACAGCGTTTTCTCGGTATTGATATTCCCTCGTGGCAAGATGTTATCGATTGGCTTGCCGACAAAGCCTATAACATTCCAGGCTATCGGATGTTTACGATAGTTATCGGCGTTAATCCGATTAACGGTGCAACCGCTGATCGCAGTGCGGCCAATATTCTCCGCGCCATCGTGGAATTTTTACCTGGCGGTAAAATAATCACCGACGCACTGGAAAAATATAATGTTTTTGAAAAAGCGGGCAGCTGGATAGAAGGCAAACTTAAACGCTTTGCCAATTTGCTCGGCAACATTAAGTCTGCCATCGGACAATTTTTTGACGACCTTGATTTTCTCGACATTGTCTTACATCCCGTGCGTACCTGGGAAAAAGCCGTCGAAATTTTTACAAAACCCGTCAAGGATATTATTGAGTTTATAGTCGGTATTTTTCAGGAAATATTACAATTTATCCGCGATGCGGTGTTAATGCCACTCGCCGCGTTGGCAAAAGATACGCGAGGATTTGATTTACTGTGTGCGTTGCTGGGCAAAAATCCGATTACGGGAGAAACAGTACCGAGAACCCCTAATACCCTAATCGGTGGATTTATGAAGCTCATTGGGCAAGAAGAAATCTGGGAAAATATCAAAAAAGGCAACGCCATACAGAAAGCATGGCTATGGTTTCAAAATGCCATGGAAACCTTGTTTGCTATCGTGGCACAATTTCCACTCGACTTCATTGCCATGTTGAAGTCACTGGAAGTAATGGATTTTATTATCCTGCCCAATCTTTTTATCAAAGTGCTGAAAGTATTTGGCAATTTTATCGTTAAGTTTACCAAGTGGGCTTTGGACACCGTTTTGGACTTACTGGAAATTATATTTTCGGTGGTCGCTCCCAAAGTAATGCCCTATGTCGCTAAGGCTAAAGCGACTTTCGTGACCATCATAAAAAATCCTGTTGGTTTTGTCGGCAATTTAGTACGCGCTGGCAAACAGGGCTTTGAGCTATTTATGTCACGTATTGGCGAACACTTGAAAACTGCCCTCATTAAATGGATTACCGGACCTTTAGGTGATGCTGGTGTTTATATTCCAAAATCCTTTGATTTGCTGGAAATCATCAAATTAGTTTTGTCAGTTCTGGGCTTAACTTGGCAAAACATCCGCGCCAAATTAGTCACCATTATTCCCGAACCGGTTTTGGTCGGTTTGGAAAAAACCGCAGGAATTTTGGTTACACTGGTTAAAGATGGTCCTGTCGCTGCGTGGGAGGAGATCAAAGCCGAACTTGATGACTTGAAAGGCCAGTTAATTGCGCAAGCTACGCAAATGATTACCACCGAAATTGTCAAAGCGGCCGTTGTGAAATTAGTCAGTATGTTGAATCCCGCAGGAGCAGTCATCCAAGCCATTTTGGCTATATGGAACACTGTTTCCTTCTTCATCCAAAAAATCGAACAAATCGCTGCGGTCGTCGCCTCCTTTATTGATTCAATTGCCGCTATTGCCGCCGGACAAGTTGCCAATGCCGCCAAAAAGGTAGAGCAAACCATGGCCAATACGCTGACGGTGATTATTGCCTTCTTAGCCAAGTTTGCAGGCTTGGGCAATATCCCTGAAAAGATCGTCGGTATCATCAAGAAAATTCGTCAACCAATTGATAAGGGTTTGGATAAGATTGTCGCGTGGTTGGGGGGATTGTTACAAAAACTCACCGCATCAATCAAATCTACAGCCAGTAAAGTCTTTAATTGGGCGAAAGCAAAAAGCCGATTTAAAGATGATGAAGGCCACAACCACTCTATCTTTATCAAAACGGAAGGAAACACAGCCAAGCTCACAATTGCCAGTGAACCAATGGCAGGAGAACAGTTTCTTGAGTTCTATATTAATGAAAAAACCAAAAAAAATTCAGGCTTTCGCATCGATAATGCCGCAAAAATTACTTCAGTAAGAACCGCAATTTCTGCAGCACAAACAATTATTACTCAAATCGAAGCTGCACAGAAAGCTGGAAAAGATGACGCAGCATTACAACCCTTGCAGAATAGCCTATTGGAAAAAAATATTGCAGTATCTGCTGCGTTATCAGGATTAGTCGGCAGTGACGCATCGCTTAAAAATGCACGTGAGAAGTACCTTCTTGAAGGGTTGACGGGTACCTATAACTCCATGCCAAAACCCAAAAGCGATAGCTTTACCGCTGATCATCAACCTCAAGCCGCCATCTTACAGGCTGCTGCCGAATTTGATTATTTCAGCAACACGGGTGTACTTGCCAAACGTGCGGCAGGTCGAGCAAAAGAAGGTTTTGCCATCAATTTACATTCAATCAGACATGTGGCCGGTAGCACTTTCGGCAGTAAAGGAAAAGTAACCAAACAAGCATTTCTTGTCTCCATCGAGCCCCTGGTAAAAGGCAAAGAACCAGCGGAACAACGAAAAATTGTTGTTGGTCAAATCAAATCTGATCTTAACCGTGATGTAAACGCTATGCGGTCAGTCGCATCTCCCTCTTCAGCTTATTGGACCGACATTGTCAAACTGGATGGCACAAAAGAAGATAAAGAGGCCATGGTAAAAGAGATCAGCGGACGGATTAATGCCGGCGAATCTCAAATAGCTGCACAAAACATTGATTCACTTGTTAATTAGTATATGGATCACCGAAAATAGCCTTATGCCTTGCTTCAGATACTCCTGAATAATTCAAGCATAAAATTGATAATAGCGATTACAGATTCCCTTTGTAATCAAACACGATTCATTGAGGTTGAACAATGTTGAGCGAAAACGCCGTTAATCTGGATCAGGCTTTAGGCTGGCTTAAAAGCGTTGTTTCCGGTTGCATACGGATACATTTTGGGGGAAATGAAGACTTTGAAATCAGCCAGCTAAATTTACATAACGATAATTCCTGGCTGACTAGATTCATTGCCAGTAGAGAACCCAGTTTTGAAGAATTTGCAATCTTTATGCTGGTCATTACACCCCATTTAAATCCCCATTTCTTCAACAAACTCATCGCCGAACACCTCCCCGAAGGCGGCGATTTCCCGGAATTTGGCGGCGTTAGAGGCACTAATCATCGTGGTTTATTGCCTACCGGCGAAACCGTCCAGTTTATCCTCGCAGGCGATGACCTTGAAAAACGTCTCGACATTCAACGTATTTTGGGCAGCGAGCATTGGTTTGCACAACAACATATTCTCTGGCTGGAACCGGTAAGTGCAGGGGAACCTATAATGAGCGGCCGATTGATTCTTGATCCGGAAATCGTTGAGCTGTTAACTACCGGTACGGTCAGCAAACCACGCTTCAGTACGGACTTTCCGGCAGAATACCTGGAAACCGGAATGGAGTGGGATGACCTGGTGCTACACCCCAACACCTTGCGCCACATCCGCGAAATTGAAAACTGGATCGCCCATAACGATGTCCTGTTGCTGGACTGGGGACTGGGTAAAAAGTTGAAGTCCGGCTACCGCGCTTTGTTTTATGGACCATCAGGAACGGGTAAAACACTGACGGCGACTTTATTGGGAAAATACACTGGCAAAGACGTATTCCGCATCGACCTGTCACGGGTGGTGTCCAAATACATTGGTGAAACAGAAAAAAATCTGTCAAAACTCTTCGATAAGGCCGAGCATAAAAACTGGATTTTATTTTTTGACGAAGCCGATGCCCTATTCGGCAAGCGGACAGACATCCGCGATGCCCATGATAAGTACGCCAATCAGGAGGTTGCCTATTTGTTGCAACGTATTGAGAGCTACAACGGGCTGGTAATATTGGCCACCAATCAACGTAGCAATATAGACGATGCTTTTGCACGGCGCTTCCAGGCCATCATTCATTTTCCAATTCCCCGGTCAGAAGAGCGTTATCAAATCTGGTGCAAGGCCTTTCCCTCGCAACTTGAAATTGCAGACGATATTGACTGGCTGCAAGTGGCGGCCCGCTTTGAACTCACAGGCGCAGGCATAATCAATGTCACTCATTATTGTGCCGTAGAAGCCTTGGCTGACCAATCACTCTGTATCGACTTCAAGCGGCTTGAGGCAGCTATTCTGCGTGAGTATATCAAGGAAGGGAAAGTAGTGTAGCGTCCTAACTATTTAGAACTTATCCATAAATAACTTGATAAATTCCAGTCTTTTATGAAAGAATTGCAATAAAGAATTCTGATAGTGTGGGCAATGAATTGAAAAGGCTGTAAAGTTTGAAAGTTTCTGATGATTTTTTGGCGCGTGTGGAGCGGCTAATTCCAGAGCGACAAAGGGATTCCGATACGATAAGAGCTATAAGCGAAAATCAGGCGGGGGCAGAAAACCCCAAGACCCACGGAACTTCGCCGCCATAGCTTGACCTGCACCTCACCGAATTTTTTGACCGTCTCGGTTTTATTCAACCCTTGCAAAGCACCGTAATGCCGCTCGTTCAATCGCCAATCCCGGTGAACGGGGATCCACATCAAATCCATCGTGTCAAGTACGAGCCACAAGGTTCGAATCGCACGCTTCAACACAGAAGTAAACGCCACATCGAACGTAAACCCGTGCTCTTTCAGGATACGCCCAGCGTTATACCCTTCTTTTTTACCGTGATCAGTATGCGAACAACCCTACCACTATGTACCCTCAGGTTTGTTTAGTTTAAGCGCGTCAATCAGTTCCGGTGCCAACGGTAATAGTTCATCGATGCGGCTGTTTGGCCAGGTCGGTAGTTTTTCCAAGGTGTCTTTTAGCCATGCTGCGGAATTCAAGCCATTAAGCTTAGCAGTCCCCAATAAGGTTTGAATGGCAGCGGCACGGCGACCGGCACGTTCTGAACCGACAAAGAGCCAATTCTTTTTGCCCAAGGCAATCGGACGAATGCAGTTTTCAACCGGGTTGTTATCGATCGGTAAGTGGCCGCTGTCGGCGTAGCGGCTCAGT
>JBAQYH010000473.1:0-1950 GCA_049299935.1 Methylobacter sp.
GCCCAGCCGTTGGCCACCGCCGCCGTGGCGACGCCGTATTCGAGCAGCAAATCCCAGCCGATGATCCACGCGATCAATTCGCCGAAAGCCGCGTAACTGTAGCCGTAGGCGCTGCCGCAGCCGCCCACCGCCGCAGCCAGTTCCGAGTAGGCGAGTGCTGCGAACGTGCAGGCGATGCCGGCGACGATGAAGGACAATACCACCGCCGGGCCGGATTGGGTGGCGGCGGCAATGCCGGTCAGCACGAAAATGCCGGTACCTATGATCGCGCCTATGCCGAGAAAAATCAGGTCGAAAGCGCTCAAACAGCGTTTCAATCCGGTTTCGCTGAAGTCATCCGGCGCGATGGATTTGGTGCGAAAAATTTGCATGGTGTCTCCCCGATGAATATTTGCAGCCATATTTTTCGCTAGTGTACCAATATCCTGGCATTCTCCCCAGCGTTGTCAATCGCTGGCTCGCCTGTCCCAAGCATATTTTCTTTCGCATACGGGTATTATGTCATAGGTTGCTTGACATTATGAACCGAGCAGTCCATATTTGACGGCATCATGATTGCGAACGTTGGACGCCCTCTCGAATTCGACCCGGATGTCGTCCTGGAAGCGGCAATGCAGGTTTTCTGGGCAAAAGGGTATGAGCATACCTCCATGCAAGACCTGCTGGTTGCCATGAACCTGTCGAAGAGCAGCCTTTATCAGGCATTCGGCGGCAAACGGCAGTTGTACCAGCGTTGTCTCACCCGCTATGCCGATCAGTTAGCCGGGCTGCTTTACCGGGAGCTGACGGCAGCGCCGAGCGGATGGCGTTTTATTGAGGGGTTTCTCCATTCCGTGCTGAACGATGTTGCCGGCACCTGTGCGCCGCGTGGTTGCCTGATAATGAATGCGGCCAGCGAGTTCGCCCAGGGCATACCGGAAATCGCTCAGGATGTGGCGAAGAGTGTCGAACGCTTCCGTAGCGCTTTGCAGAGCGCCGTGGAAAGAGCGCAATGTGAAGGCGACATCTCCGTTGAACGCGATGCCCGCACCTTGGCGAACTATCTGGTCAGCAGCATGAGCGGACTGAAGGTGCAGGCCAAGGCCGGCGCGGATGCGCAGACGCTGAAAGGCATCATTGAGGTGGCACTCACGGCGTTAAGGTGATTTTTTTGTCTTATTGTGGAGCATGCGGTCCATATTGGCCGTGTGCGTACCGGGGCAAGCCCCATTTAATGGAAGGAGCATAAAATGAATATCAGTGACGTCATGATACACATTTCCGAGAAGCTGGATGCTGGAGCGCGCAGTGCGCTTGAAGCCCGGATGCGCGACCTTGATGGCGTGATCGCGCCACGCTTCAACCCCGGCAAGGATCACCTGCTGGTGGTGGCTTTCGATCCCGACAAGTCCCGTCCCATTGCGTTGCTGGGCGCAGTCCAGGCCGCGGGCTATACCGCCCAGTTGGTAGGTGCGTAGCCCACCGATTTTTTGTAGCTAATTTTGGAACGAACGGTTCATAATTTTTCAGATGTTATTTTAAAACATGACTTAATGGAGAGACTGACAATGACACAAGCCCCCCTTGCCCCAAACGACTCAACCATGGCGATATTCAATGAAATCGGTCGCGCATTCGGCTGCATCCCGAATCTTTTTCAAGCCTATGCCAAACATCCGCCCCTGCTCGGGGCTAACTGGAACAAGGTCAAATCAATTCTGATGAAGGGCAATCTAACCCGTCTCCACAAGGAAATCATGGCATTGCTCGTGTCGCACGATAATGGTTGCACGTATTGTACGGCGGCGCATTCTGCGGCCTTGAAAAGCATGGGGGTAGAAAACAGTCAACTGGACAATATGATAAGCGGCAATCTGGATGGGCATCTGAACGAGAGGGAAATCGAGTTGGTGAATTTTGCCCGCAAGGCTAACCCAAGTTTGTCATTCAACAAAAATACATCATTATAAT
>JBAQYH010000474.1:0-3044 GCA_049299935.1 Methylobacter sp.
GTATTGAATCGTGCGATTACTGTTTGCAATCAGGGCGGGTGTTGCCAGGCCATTCCTTGCCCCAGCGACTGCCTCCGCGTCCGTCATGGGGGCTTCGATCTTTGCTAACGATTCGCCGGTCGCGAGATCGACGATGAAGAGAAACGCGCCATGGTTATCGCTGTCGTAGCCGTTGCCGAAAATCGCCACCCATTGGCCGGTCGGCATTCTCCCGACCACGGGCTGGCCGATGGGGTACCCGAGATCGGCATCGGTGAATTCCCAGAGAACCTTGGCTGCACCAAAGTAGTTGGAAACGGGCTCGTAGATCTCGCCGTTCAGATTCATATAAGTCACGTCAAGGGCGAACACCGACCGACCTCCGGCGCCGGTGGACCCGACCAAGACCGTCTTCCATTGGTTATCGATGTAGGCATCTCCGACATAGGGGGAGCCATCCACGAAATAACTGTGGCTGTAACCTGGATCGGTGAGGCTGGCGAGGTTCGAGAAGACGCCTTTGGGAATATAGGCGAATTGTTCAACGCCTGTTTCCGCATCGAAACCATGCAGCATGCCGTCGTTTGCTCCAAGATAGAGCATCTTCCTTCTGCTGGAGGTGCCGGCCTGGAAAGCAAGATAGGTGCTCTGCCCGTAAACTCCGTCAGGCAGGCGGTCGTAGCGGAAATACGATTTTCCGACAAATGCGGGATCGGAATTGACGATATCCCCCAGCAACTTGGCGCGGCTGCGGAGGGAGGTGTTGTCGGTCAACTTAACGCTATCATCGCCCCTGATCCAGTTGATGCGCGCTTTGCCGTCATCAGCGGTCTCGTCGGTCTGGAACAACGCGGTTTGCTGGTCTGAGGGAAGGTAGTCCCAGTTGCCGGCGGTGAATTCCAGTCCCACTGGGTCTGTTGTTCCCGATGACCCTTTCCATGTGTAGATATGGCGGCTGGCGTGGGAGGGGATCTGGTCGGCGTCGTCCGAGTCCCATGCGACGTCGCCGACCGTGCCGTCCGCATTCACCTTGTAAGCCACAAGCTGACCGCTCCAATCATCACTGTTGAATTTCGCCTGGTAGATCATGGTGTCCGTACCCAGGCGGGTGGTGTTCGTGGCGATGGAAGCGGCGGTGGATACCTGTCGGCCAATCATCTGGCTTAGCGCGTCCGAAAGCGACTCCTGCAGCTCGGCGGGGTTTTTCGCGCTGAACATCTCGCCGCGTGCGTTGATCGTGGCATGGTACAGGTCGTCCACCTGGTCGGGACTACGTTCCAGGTTGGGATCGGCCCACGCGGGAGTAGGAGTGACATACGCATCGTCCACGTCGAAACGCGTCTTGCCGAAGATGTTCCCTTCAGCCCCCAAGGTAACTCCAAACGTGACCATATGCAGATCGTCGTTGCAATCCACCCAAGCCGGCGTACCCGTTTTGCCGCAAGCGGATGGTGTGGGCACCCAGCCACTGGCCAAGGCAGTAGTAGTGCCGGTAGATCTTAATCGTGTGCCGTAGTAGTACATGGCGATGTCGGCCAATGTATTGCCATAGGAATCCTCGTAGGGCGATCCCATGCCGCCATCGGCATTGTCGACACCCGCGCCGGTCCAGAGAGTCGCAAACCCGTCGGTGCACAGGAGAGCGAAGTTCAGTTGACATTTCTGTGTAATTACATTCGCGTTTTCGTTGAACTGCCGGCCTGCGTATTTTAGGGCTTGCCTATTTGGCGTACCGCCACTGCCTACTGCAGTGTAAAGGAAAGAATAGAAATCGGCTCGATTGGTATCGATGTCCCACATCCCGTGGAGGTCGTTGGGCCAGGTATCGATGTCGTTGATTGTAAAACCGCCCACACGAACGTCCTTTATGTCTTCGAAGGATTTGCCCGCGCCGCCACGCAGGGAAAGATGCCGCTTCCGATAGTAAGTGAACCAGTTGGCGAAATTCTGCTTCTCCTGATCGTAGTCGCGGCCGCTCGGGAAGGTGTTGCCGCTCTTGATCTCGTAGCGCTTCAGGCAACGCCCGTCAGGTGCCAGCGCGTCGGCGTCGCTGGAGACAAAAGTGCTCGGCCCTTTTACATACTCAATATAGTGGGAGGAATCGGGACTGCTGCATGAGCCTGTTAACGTACCCACCGAATAAGTCCCGGTCAATGTCTTCAAATAGTAGGTTGCCGGATAGTACTCGACACTCGAAGACGCTGTGGCGTCTATCTTTTTGTCCGCAGAGAGCGTGCTTCCGTTGTACTTCGTACCCTTGGGAATCACCATCCCCGCATGGACGCGGAATTTCCAGTTATCTGAACTGTCATTACAATCTATAATCAGATTCAGTGTTCCAGTGCCGCGAGCGGGATCGGATCGAGCGCTACTGGGATTCGCATTGGAGAAGGCATAGCTCCCGCTGGAGACCCAAGGCGCGTAGGTTTCCAGCGGATTATAATAAACACCGTTGTAATCGGAGCTCCGCAAATACGCGAAAGGCCCGATCGGCGGGATGGCGTAGTGATCGTTGTCGCCGTCACTGTATATCCGACTCCCGGTAGCCGTGCCATTGGGGAAGAGATAGACGTATTTCTTCCATGTGCTGTTGGCTGATCCGGTTTTATTGTAGTTCAAGACCCCGCCCGACGTGGTAACATCGATGGCGTTCCTTCCCACGAAGCTCTGGTCGTCGATATGCCACCAGAGTGCTCCATCATTGGTTGGAAGCAGGACTTCCGAGTCCATGCTCCCCGAGTCGTCGATGATCAACATGATGTTCGGATCGACGTTGCTGGATAAGTAAAGTGGTTGATTGCTTATTTCCGCCAGTGCCAAACCGGATATTGCAAGGGCCATGAGGGCAACGGCAGCTCCCGATGCATACAGCCATCTTGCCCGCAATCCCACGGCGGCGCGGCGATAATCGATTCTTCCCGGTGCGGACATGCTCGATCTCCTCTCCTCATGGTCCAAGACGTGGCGACTCACCTTCTGGCCTTGATCATCGTTTCGGCCGGACTATATCCGTTCGTGCCGAGGTATCGAAACACGAGCGAGGCCCGTTCGCCCTTCGATACCTC
>JBAQYH010000475.1:0-1787 GCA_049299935.1 Methylobacter sp.
TGCGCCGGACGATCCGGATTGCTACCGTATTGCAGTGTTGAGAATGGACGATGGCGAAGGCGGATCGTCGGCATTGCACAACGGCTGGCAACTGGGAACCCGCATCAACGTCGATGCGCCGGACAACTATTTCCCACTGCACGATGACGGCCGCCCGGCATTGTTGATCGCCGGAGGCATCGGCATCACCCCGTTAAAAGCAATGGCCGAAGCATTGGCCGCACGAGGTGCGGATTTTCAACTGCATTACACCGGCCGTGCGCCGCAAGAAATGGCCTTTGTCGAGGACTTGCGGCGGCATTTGCCCAATCAATGCCGGTTTTATTTCAGCCAGGCGCAAGCCCCACCCCGGCTGGACGTATCGGCGTTGCTCGGTAACGCATCCGCCGATGCCGTCATTTACGTCTGCGGCCCAACCCGCCTGATCGACACCGTGCGCCAAACCGCCCGCCGGCTCGGCATCGCCGAACAGCGGGTGCAATTTGAAAGTTTTATTTAACCGAAGGAGAACAGGATGATAACGCTATACGACATGCCGCTATCCGGCAACTGCCACAAAGTCCGATTATTGCTAAGTTTTTTGGCGTTGCCCTACCAAGCGCGCCCGGTGGATTTGCTCGGCGGCGAACAGCGCAGCCCGGACTATTTGCAAATAAACCCGTTCGGCCAAGTGCCGGTGCTGGATGACGACGGCCTGATCATCCGCGACAGCCAAGCCATTTTGGTCTATCTGGCTAAACGCTACGGCGGCGAACAATGGTGGCCCGACGATGCCTACCGCTTGGCGCAAATCGCCGCTTGGCTATCGACCGCCGCCAATGAAATTACCAATGGGCCGGCCTTGTTGCGAGTGCACCATAAATTCGGTCGCGACATCGACACCGCCAGAGCCCAGCAAATCACCGCCAAGGTGCTGGACATTGTCGACCCTCAGTTAGCAAGCCGCGATTGGCTTGTCGGCGACAGCGTGTCGCTTGCCGATTTGGCGATCTACCCCTATTTGGCGCTGGCGCCGGAAGGCGGCATCGACATCGGCGCATTGCAAAACATTGTCAACTGGTTTCAACGCATTCAAAACTTGCCCGGATACATCGTCATGCCGGGCTTGTGGCAGGCTTAACTCACTCACCCTTCAATAACGGAGAAACATCATGACCGAAGAAATCAAAGCCCCCGTCCCGCCATTTAACGCCGAAACTGCGGCTCAGAAAGTGCGTATGGCCGAAGACGCCTGGAACTCGCGCGATCCGGACCGCGTCGCGCTGGTCTATACCGAAGACACCCTCTGGCGCAACCGCGCCGAATTCCCGCAAGGCCGCGAGCAAGTGCGGCAATTTTTGCAACGCAAATGGGCCAAGGAAGTGGATTACCGCTTAATCAAGGAATTATGGGCGTTTACCGACAACTGCATCGCCGTGCGTTTTGCCTACGAATGGCATGACGATTCCGGTCAGTGGTTCCGCAGTTACGGCAACGAAAATTGGGAATTTAACCGGCAAGGCTTCATGCAACGGCGCTTTGCCAGCATCAACGATCTGCCGATCAGGCAGGAACAACGCCTGTTCCACTGGCCGCTAGGCCGCCGCCCCGACGATCACGCCGGTTTGAGCGATTTGGGGTTATGAATAGCAGCGCAAAACTGTTGAGTAAAGACATCGTCAAGTATCTAGACCTTCCAGGTTTTACGACTGCCATGGATGGCGGAAGTGCTGGAGCCGCCGGGAGCGGCTCCAGTAAAAACCTGGAAGGTCTGCCTATCGCCAGATCCAGGACTGCCGGAATAGAGA
>JBAQYH010000476.1:0-6603 GCA_049299935.1 Methylobacter sp.
GTCCTGCGCTCCTCGCTTTTGTCGAGGGTCAGCAGAAGGGGCTCCTGCCCCTCTGCTGACGCGCGGCATCCCTGCCGCGCCCCTAACGGGCTGTTCTCGAAAAAAGCTCCGGTGCTCGGCGCGGCAAACGGGAGAAACACCATCCGTGCGTAACATCAGTTGATAAAAAAATAATAGGATAAAAGCCGCGCAGGAAAAACAGTTTCAAGAAATGCCGCGTAAAAAATGGAATGATGATAATTGGCCTGAGCTATCGTTAAACTGCGCCAGAAACAGCTATATTTACTGACACGTTGTTGTAAAATGCTCTAATGAACGAGGAGACTCCAGATTATGATTGTCGCTGATATTATGACCGTTGATCCGGTTACGGTTAACATGGATACCGAGCTATTGGTAATCAAGGAAATTTTTGATCATGTCTATTTTCATCATCTGCTGGTTGAAAATGAAGCGGACAAAACTTTTGCCGGGGTTATTTCCGATCGTGATTTGCTGAGCGCCTTAAGTCCTTATATTCATACGGCAGCAGAAACTTTGCGCGATAAGGAAACGTTAAAAAAACGCGCCCATCAAATCATGTCGCGCCAAGTCGATACCGTGACTGCAACAACGGATTGCAATATTGCGGTACAAAAAATGTTGGATGCGGATATATCCTGCCTGCCTGTCGTTGACGACGACATGATTATTCTAGGTATCGTTACCTGGAAAGATTTTTTAAAAAACTATTTAAAACAACAATCGCCCGAAAATATAAATATCTCGCTATGAAACGTAATTAGCGTGATGACCGGTATCAATAACGGCAGAAACAAGAAAACCGTCTTTGTTCTTACGAGTGGATGTTGCTCGTTTGGGCAGGGCTTAAGGTATTACAGGTAAAAAACTAAATGACATCAACGAGTGACCCTCTAAGTCTGAATTTAATAGACATGAACATGGAAGTCATACCCCCCAAAGTTATAGCGGCCCCGCTTACGCTTCATGGATGGACGCATGTGCTGTGCAACGAAGAAATGCCGATATTTTCTTATACGGCGCTAAGCATTCACGATATTTTGAATGATGACAGAAAAGGCGCTATGGAATTGGCCTCTGTTATTTTGCAGGATCCGAATCTGACGGTTAAATTATTAAAAGTCAGCAACACGCCCCATTACAATCCCTCGCGCCAGAAAATGGTGACGGTGTCGCGGGCCATTATCATGATCGGTTCCGATGTTATTCGCGAATTAACGCTGGTTTGTTCCTTTTTTGAATCCATTCTGTCCGCGACCAACAGAAAACAGGCCAACGAAGAAATAGCCCAAGCCATTCATGCGGCGGTACACGCCAAGTCCATAGCGATTGCGATGAACGATAAATCACCGGAAGAGGTTTTTATTGCTACGTTGCTCAATCATATCGGCAGCATTTCTTTTTGGTGTTTTTGCGGCGAACAGGGAGAGCAAATTCAAGACCTGATAAATAGAGGAAAATTCAGTAGCGAAGAAGCAGAGAAAAAAGTGCTAGGTTTTACCTTGACAGAGCTGGGCGCTTCTTTAAGTAAAGCTTGGAAATTAGGCAGTTTGGTTGAAGAATCGATCAAGCCGAAGATTTTGTCCAAAAATCCCAGGGTTGACTTGGTTCACTTGGGATATGAAATCACCGAGGCGTTAAAAGAGGGGGTTTATTCAGAAAAATATGATGCCTGTGTCAGGAAGATTGAGGTGTTGACCAAGCAATCTAAAAAAGCTATCGCTGAAAAACTTCAAAACAATACCGGTACTGCGTCTGATATTGCATGTCAATTTGGAGCCACTGACGCGGCTTTGATCATCCAAAGCCGTCTAAATCAAACCGTCGCCATCGAAGAACCTGCGCCGGTTATCGATAAAAAACAAGTGCAACTTCAGATTTCACAGGATATTGCATCAATAATAAGCGACCAGTTTGATATTAACCTGTTGCTGGAAACGGTGCTTGAGGGAATTCATCGGGGTATCGGTATGGATCGAACCATTTTTTCCCTGTTGGTTGCCGATAAACAGTCCCTTAAAGAACGGCTGTCTTTGGGCTGGCGTAAAGAATCGTATGAGCACAGTGTCATTTTCAATATCTCGGAAACCCCGGCCAATCTGTTTTTTCATGCGCTGTCGGGTACTCACGCTTTTTGGGCCAAGCCCTCGGTTAATCCCAAGATGTATACACTGCGCGATATTAATGCAGTTGGAAAAAACGAGTGTTTTCTGGTGCCGCTTTTTTCCAATAAAGTACCGATTGGTTTAATTTATGCGGACCGCGGGATCAGTAACGAAGCGTTAACCGAAGAAGATTTCAATGCCTTTAAATATTTCGGCCATCAGGCAAACATAGGCCTTACAATTTACCGGCTGCAACGCGCCATGTAGAGGCATTTGACAGGACGCCCGCTATTGAACTTGCCAGGCGGACGGATTGACAGGGATGTCGCAATAGCGATCAAGTAACTTTGTAAAATAAGCCCGGTCGATTTCCTGGGCGCCAAAGCTTTCCAGGTGTCTTGTATGGACTTGGCAGTCTATTAACTGATAGCCCCAAGACGTAAGCTGCTGAACCAGGGTAGCGAAAGCCACTTTGGAAGCATCGGTTCTGGTGTGGAACATGGATTCGCCAAAAAAAACCTGTCCCAGTGCAACCCCGTATAACCCGCCGACCAGTTCATCGCCAAGCCAAGCTTCAACCGAATGGGCGAATCCGGCCTGGTGCAATTGATTATAAGCCGCATTGATTTCGGCTGTTATCCAGGTGCCGGCAGCGTCTTTGCGGGGATTGGAGCAGGCCGCAATCACTTCGTCAAAAGCGCGGTCGAAGGTGACTGAAAAAATATTTTTACGCAGGGTTTTGCTCAAACTGCGGGAAATAACCAGTTTATCGGGAAATAAAACCAAGCGGGGGTCCGGCGACCACCATAAAATGGGTTCGCCGGGGTTATACCAGGGAAATATTCCGCGCCGGTAGGCTTTTAAGAGCCGGTTTTGGGATAGACAGCCGCCGACGGCAAGCAAGCCGTCCGGTTCGCGAAGGGCTTTGTTTACCGAGGGGAAATCCTGCTCCGGGTTATGCGGGTCGAGAACAGTCAGTTGCATTTGAAATAGTAAGGCGAAAGACGGCTGTATTGGAGTATGATTTTTTCGCCTTTAGCCCTTTGCCTTTCGCCTAATTCACCAACTCATCGAGGAATTTTTCCGCATCCAGCGCCGCCATGCAGCCCGCGCCTGCCGAAGTAATAGCCTGTTTGTAAACGGAGTCCATCACATCGCCCGCAGCAAATACGCCTGCAACGCTGGTCGCGGTGGCGTTTCCGTGTATGCCGCTGTTGACTTTAACGTAGCCGTGGTCCATATCCAGTTGCCCTTCAAAAATACCGGTGTTGGGCGTGTGACCGATGGCGATAAATACACCATGCACATCCAATTCTTTGGTCGAGCCATCCAGGGTGTTTTTGATTTTAAGGCCGGTAACGCCCATGTCGTCGCCCAGCACTTCATCCAATTGGTAATTCCATTCGATCACGACATTGCCGTTTTGCGATTTTTCAATCAGCTTGTCGGAAAGGATTTTCTCGGAACGGAATTTGTCGCGGCGATGCACGACAATCACTTTTGACGCGATATTGGCTAAATACAGCGCTTCTTCAACGGCCGTATTGCCGCCGCCGATCACCGCAACGGGTTTGTTTTTGTAGAAGAAGCCGTCGCAGGTCGCGCAAGCCGAAACGCCTTTGCCCTTGAAGGCTTCCTCGGATTCGAGCCCCAAATAACGGGCGGAAGCGCCGGTGGCAATAATCAGCGCATCGCAGGTATAGGTGCCGGAATCGCCGGTCAATGTGAACGGGCGAGCGGATAAATCAGCCGTGTGGATGTGATCGAAAATGATCTCGGTATTGAAGCGTTCGGCATGATTAAGCATTCTTTCCATCAGTGCCGGTCCTTGCAAGCCTTCAACGTCGCCTGGCCAGTTATCGACTTCGGTCGTTGTAGTTAACTGGCCGCCTTGCTGCATACCTGTAATGATAACCGGGTTGAGGTTGGCCCGTGCGGCATAGATTGCGGCCGTATAACCGGCGGGGCCTGAACCGAGAATCAAAAGGCGGCAATGTTTGGAATCACTCATTAAAAAATCCTTTGCAGGTAAAGACAAAAAATTAATTATGAAGATGAAAGCGTGTTTCGTAAACAGTTTTATCGGCATAGCCGGCGGATACCGGTGTTGCCGATGTGAACGGGGGAATTTATCGAATTTATGTGGACAGATGCCGTTTTAGTTTTATCGATTCACAAAACGCCGGGTTCTGCGTCATTTAGTTTGTAGCTCAACAATGATTCCACGGAGTGATTTTCATGCCGATTACAGAAACAGCCCTTAAGGCAATAGACGACACGTTAAAAGCCCTAGACCCCGCTATCGCCTCCTTGCGGAACCGCAAGGATTTCAATGTGAAGGAGGCGCCGTTCAATGTATCGGACATGGTCGTCTTTTTTCAGGGCTTCCAGCAGGGGCTTCTGAAATGCGAGGCCAAGGACGAACAAGCCGGCGTGGAGACGCTCGCCGCATACACCGAAAAATCGGTGCTCACGAAGATCAACGAGGTCATGTTGTCCAACACTGCCCTCTCGAATATGCAGCCCTTGAACAGGAAGCGCACGATCGAACCGAAGCAGGCGCTGGAGCAGAACGTCATTTTTGAAAAACTTCTGAAGGCTTCCATACTGCTTGTGGCCTCGGGGCATGAGCCGGAGCAGCAAGCAACCGCGACGGTCGCGATACGGAGCATCACCTATACAAGCCGCCACGGCGGCGTAAATAAGCTTCTGCGTCCGAATGGGCAAGCGACCTACTGGAGAGTGGACAACCAGAACATCCAGACCGATCTCGACCAAAGCGGCGGCAATTACAACAACGCGGAATGGGATATAGGCCGCGGCGGTGACGGGGCCTCCGAGCCGTTTTCCCAAACCATGAACACGGCGCCTGCCGTCACCATCGTGTGCCGGGTCGCCGCGCAGGGCGGCAATGTCACCGTGAACGGCTTTGCCGGGCAGCTTAACGGCGCAGACTGGGCTTATGCCGGCACACAGATGCTGACGAACAACTTCCAGATCGGCCTGAACCAGAATGCCGTGAACCCCAATGTGCAGGCGGTGGTGAACAACGGCGCCTACACCGATTTTACGGTGACGTTCACCGGCGCCCAGAGTTTCCCCAATGAGGTCGGAGCCGCCACGCTGGCGCTGACCCTGACCGCCCAGACCGATGCCGGCAATGTGGCCGCCACGGCGAATGTGGCCGGAGGCGTTTATCTGACGTTCGGTGCGCCCGGCGGAGTCGCCCAATCGTTGGCAGCGAACGACTTTACGCTGGGCGGCAATCCGCAAGGTGTCACTCCCGCACGGCTTGCCCTCGCCATCTGGGCCGTACGCCTCGGCCGGAACAGCGTGCCCAATTTCGCTTTTGGCACCGCCACGGACTGTGTCGACGCCATCTTCCTGTTCCTGAAATCCCGCGGCATTACGTTCAGCCTCGGCTACCGGTGGGTGCCGGGAATCAACAACACCGGCCTCGCACACTTGGTTACCTGGCAGATGCCGCCCCTGCACACCTATCTATGGATGTCGCTGAGCCCTTCCGGCATCAACGCGCCGCAAGGCTTGCCCGACACGGAAGCCTGGGCCGAATGCCACAATCTGGCCGTGGCGTTTGCTCTGATGGGGGAAATCCTCGGACTCACGCCTTTCGTCATCGATTATGGCCAAGGCGGCGGCAACCAGTTAGGCTATGCCGTCGATTACCCGCAGTCGCGCCGGCAGGATGGCTATCCCTATAATGCCCAGATTGCACCGAACCACGGTCTTTTGGCCCAGTCTTACAGCCGCATGGTGACCGATCCCAACGGAAATCAGGGGCGGCAGCAGCTCTGCTTCATTGACCAGAACAACGGCGTCAATAATTTCGAGGGGGTCACGGTCTTCAACAATGTCCGGCTCTATCCGCTCGGCGAATGCATCCTGGCGGAAAACAACCGTGCCCATAACGCCGACAACTATTACTGTTACTACACGGGCAACCCCGATTATGTGGATCCCCCGAACAATGTGCCCGTCAGTTTCGACGCCAACAACGGCCTGGTGCCTCTGGTCTTTGCCGGCGACTGGGTCGACTACTTCTTTGTCGGTTACGACCTGTACACTGGGCTCCCGTATTGGAACTGGTACTGGCAGAACGGCTATGACCCCGACCCTTATCCGGTGGTGGTGGCGCCGTTCCAATGCGGCATAACGCCGGGCTGCTTCATGTGGGAAAATTGAGCCAATGCGAGGAAAGAAAAGATGAGTACTACTACGACAACGAGCCAACCCGTCCAGCCTTACGACATCCTTGGCGCCAAGTTACGCGCGCCGGCCGGCGGCAAGGGCTCGACGCCCGGCAAGCCCGAAGAATACATGGCTGTCTCGAACCACTGCGCCTGGATTGCCGGCGTGCAGAAACTGGACGCCGACTCGCAATCCGCCTTGGCAAAGACCTGCCTGCTTTATCCGCAGGAAGATGGTCTGTTCGATATTGTCAGGGGCGCGTATACAT
>JBAQYH010000477.1:0-1856 GCA_049299935.1 Methylobacter sp.
GTACTAAAGCCCTCTCATCGCGGGCATGGCCCGCTCCTACAGCGCTTAGTTAATGGTATTGGGTCTAACGCTGAGTAGTTACGATAAAAAACTTCGTGCCCTTCGTGTCTTCGTGGTGTATTAATCAATCACTATGCCGCTCTGTATCTAAGGCTCGTAATCACGGAGACAAAGGATGGACAAAATCCAACTGCTGTATGTTGAAAATGTGATTACCCGAAAAAAAACAGGCGTGCAGCAGATGCTGAGTTTTTTTATGCGGGTGGAAAGCATCGGTTACGACAAACGGATCGATGTGGTCTGGGCGGGCGAAGACGGCGTATGGCAAACCCTGCCGGCAAGCTATCACAGCAAGTCGGAACACGATCAAGAATACTGGCAAGCCCAGGTAAATTTCCAGCTCAGCCCGGCTAAATCGCTGCCCGGCAATATCCGGTTCGGACTCCGCTATCAGGCTTCGGGCTCTGAATTTTGGGATAACAATCAGGGCTTAAATTATTCCAGTCAGGCCGACTCCGGTATCAAGGTGACTTGCGCCGCACCGGTTTTAAACACAGGTTTTTCCGGCAAGCTGGATGACGGACAGAAAAATATCCCGATCACCGTAGCGGTAGACAAATTCACCGTGCCCGACAAGGTGACCGTACACTGGACGACGGACAGTTGGCGGCACACGCATAAAACGGCCTGTCATTTCAAAACAACCTACTGGGACAAAGAAGCGCTCAGCAATGCCAGAAACCCCAATCAGTACGGGACGGCAATCTGGAAGGGCTGGCTTAGGATCGGCCAGGCGTTTCGCCTGCAATACAGCATTTGCGTCGAGCGCGACGGCCAGGTTTTTTGGGACAACAACCACGGCAAAAATTACTCGCTCAGCCGCGAGCCGCTGAAAGTTTTGATTCTTAACCTGCATTGTTACCAGGAAGACAACCAGGATTACAAGTTCTCCCAAATAGCCAAGGCGATAAACGAACTGAATGCCGATGTCGTCTGTCTACAGGAAGTGGCTGAGCTTTGGAATGACGGGGCAGGGGACTGGGAATCCAATTCCGCCAAAATAATCAATGACCGCTTGGCCGTGCCTTACCATATCCACACCGACTGGTCGCATCTGGGGTTTAACAAGTACCGCGAGGGCGTCGCCATTTTAAGCCGGTTTCCGCTGGTCAAACAGGACTCCAGGTATGTGTCGGGTAGCCATGACGTCTACAGCATTCACTCCCGTAAAGTGGTTATGGCTCAAATCAAGGTGCCTTATATGGGGCGGGTTAATGTCTTTTCGGCGCATTTAAGTTGGTGGGAAGACGGCTTTGCCGAGCAGTTCCAACGGCTGTGCGAGTGGGCCGAGGCCAAACAGTCGGCGCAGGTCAACGCCACGTTGCTGTGCGGGGATTTTAATATCACCGCCGGATCGACGGGATATCATCTGGTGGTCGATGCCCACCAGTATGACGACCAGTATTTGGCGGCCAACTCGCAGGGTTTGTTTGAAAAAATCTTCAGGGTTAACGATCCCCACTGGCAAGACTATCCGGCTGACGATTATCGTATCGATTATATTTTCCTGGATAAAGCCAGCGGGCTGAAGGTTACGTCAGCGAGGGCTTTGTTTACCGAGCAGGATTATGGCAGGGTTTCCGATCATTGCGGCTATTTTATGAGCTTTGAGCCGAAGGTTTAAGGTGAAAGGTACAAGGCTAAAGGCTAAGCCTGCACTCCCTGCAACCGTTAAACTTTATCTCGTTTCCAGTCGCCGCGTCACTGCCATTAAGTTAAGAAATACGCTGGCTCCCAAGCTCCAGCTCTCGTCGTTATACACAACGCTGTTCAAGAGCCGTCATGCCGGCGTGGTA
>JBAQYH010000478.1:0-3855 GCA_049299935.1 Methylobacter sp.
CAGGAAGCAAGCGGCAATCGGGCCGCCTTTTCTTTGGTTACTTTCTTTTCGACTGCATGGATGCAGGAGGTAGAGCAATGCAGGGAGCAATTGCCGAGGCGGAGCAAAAGAAAGTAACTCGCCTTCGAGGGCGAGACCTCGATTCAAATAACCATCGCGCTAGCGATACCTATATATCAGTCATTCGACTAACTGCATAACATCAGTTGTTAATCAGGAATTTCAAAACCGGCAGTCAAGGATTAAGTCATGATATTACGTAAAATTCACGACATTTAGTGACTTTGTGTTTACATAGCGCTCGACGCTCTATCATTTGTTTCCTTAAGTCTCTGATTCAAATAGCTGTAATCGGCTTTAATCAACTCCGGCACGGCACTTGCAATTATGCGGGTAACACCCCGTTCTTGCGAGTCCAAGGAGACTGCAAAGCCATGACCTCAACCGATAAAAATGCCCGCGCCGCCTGGGCGACATTAACCCATGACAGCTTGAATAACGGTCAGCCCGGCAAACGCACGCTGACCGGCACGCAGTTTTTCTTCCTCAACTTCGGCTTGCTGCTGGGCAACATCCTGGTGTTGTTCAACACCGGCGCATTTGCCTCCGTCGTCCTGCACGCCACCGGCGACCTGGGCGTCAGTCCCAGTCACGCCGGCTGGATGCAGAGCTACTATTTCATTAGTCTGGCCTTGGCGCTGCCGGTCAGTTCCTGGCTGGCAGCCGCTGTCGGCGAAGTCCGGCTGTATTGGGCGGCGATGGTCGCGATGACGCTGGCCTCCCTGCTGTGCGCTTCAACCTCTGACCTGTTCTGGTTTTTATCGGGCCGGGCGATGCAGGGCTTTTTCGGCGGCTTGACCATCCCGCTGTCGCAAACCCTGTTGATGCGCGAATACCCGGAATCCTCCAAATCCTTTGCGGTATCGCTGTGGAGCATCGCCGCGCTGACTCCGTTCACGCTGGGGCCTGCCGCCGGCGGTTGGATTGCCGATCATTTGGGCTGGCGCTGGCTGTTCTACCTGAATGTGCCGTTGCCGTTGCTGGCGGCAGCGCTGGTCTGGGCTTTGTTGTTCGACAGGCAATCCACGCAGCGGAAAATGCCGTTCGATCGAGTTGGCTTCCTGCTGTTGGCCGCCGCGCTGGTTTGTTTGCAGACCGTGCTGAATCAAGGCCAGGATGCGGATTGGTTCAACTCGAGCTGGCTGATCGGCATGGCGCTAACCGGGCTGCTGATGCTGGCTTACTTCATCGTTTGGGAACTGGCGGAACGCTCGCCGCTGCTCGACTTGCGGCTGTTCGCCCGGCGCAATTTCGCGATCGGCAGCATCATGCTCAGCGTCAGCTTCATGCTGATGTACGGCTTGCTGTCGGTGCTGCTGGTGCGCTTGCAGGCGGTGGCCGGATACACCTCGTTCTTGGCCGGTAGTGTGTTATTGCCGCTGGTGTTTCTGGCCAAGCCTGTGGCCAGTGTGATGCACCGGGTCGTGCATCGTTTCGATGCCCGCCTGCTGGTCAGCTTGAACATGCTGCTGTTTGCGCTGTACTGCGCCTGGATCAGCCGCTACGACTTTTTCGGGCGCGGCGGTTGGTTTACGCAGCCGTTGTGGTCGCAGGTGTTGGAGGGTTTTTGTCTGGGGGCCTTGTTCGTGCCGCTGACCACACTGTTTCTTTCCGGCCTGACGCCGAGACGTCAAACCCAGGCTGTGGAGCTGGGCGGCATGTTGCGGGTATTGGGAGGCAGTATCGCCTCGCCAATATTGGGCGTATTTTGGGAGCGGCGCGCTGCGTTTCATCAAAGCCGGCTGGTCGAGAGTTTTTCACTGAACGACGGCTGGGCTGGCGAGATGATCGACCGGCTGCATGCCGCCGGCCTGCACGGTCAGTTGTCCACTGCCAAGCTGGCGGCAATGGCTGCACAGCATGCTGCGATTCTCGGCCTGGACGATACCTTCCGGCTGGCCGCTTGGCTGTTTTTGGGCTTGTCGGCAGTAGTCTGGCTTGCCGATCCGGCCGGGCCGAAACCGGCGGCTGCGGCTAAGGAGGACCGCCGCCAAGCCGCTCTGCAAGAACTGATGGAGGAGCCGTAGTCATGTTCCGGTTTTACAAAATAGTCCTGTTGGGGGCGATATTGAATGGCTGCGCATTGTTGCCGGAGGATGGAACGCGAGCCAAACTGCTGGAAATGCCCAGCCTGAAGCAAACCCTGAACGGCGATGACCAAGCCGGAAAAATCGTCCGGGAATGGCCGAGGGCGCAGTGGTGGCAGGAGTTTCATAATGCCGAACTGAACCGGTTGATAGAAACCGCGTTGAAAGACAGTCCCAGCCTGCATGCCGCAGCGGCGCGTCTGACCCAGGCGGAAGCGGTAGCCGATTTTCAGGCTGCCGAGATGCTGCCGAGCATCTACGCCAACGCCGAACTGCATCATCGCCGCTTTTCCGCAACCGATTTTTACGGTCCTGCCGGCGGCCAGACTTTTACCGGGGCATATATCGACCCGGCGGTATTTCGCTATCACCTCGATTTGTGGGGCAAGGATAAGGCGAATCTGGAAGCGGCGCTGGGCAAGGAACGCGCGCAGGCTTCAGAGTTGGCGATGGCCCGGCTGATGCTGAGCACCGCGATTGCTCGTAGCTATATCCGTCTCTGTGCAGCCGAGGAAGACATCGAGCTGGCCCACGCGCTGAGTGAAAAAGCAGGAGAAAAACGGCAATTGGCCGAGCTGCGCTGGCAACGCGGATTAACCAGCCAGGACTTGGTTTATGCCGCCGAGCAGCTGCTGGAAGAGGCGCGGCAACGCGAAACCGCTGTGCGCAATCAGGCGCAAGTGCTGCGCAACCGGCTGGCGGCGTTGGTCGGGCAGGGGCCGGATTGGGGCAAAAGCATTCATGTTCAGAAGACCGAGGTTGCCGGACACCTGCCGCAGCCGGAAGCGATATCGCTGGGGTTGCTGGCGCATCGCCCGGACGTGGCGGCGGCATTGTGGCAGGTGGAGTCTGCTGCGCAGTTGATCAAGGTCGCGAAAACCAATTTTTATCCGGACGTCAATTTGGTCGGTTTTGCCGGTTTGCGCAGCCTTAACCTGAAGGATTTGTTCCTGTCCCATGGCGCCAGCGTGGCTTACGGCATGGGGCCGACCGTTTCGCTGCCGATTTTTGAGGGCGGGCGGCTGGAGGCGGAATTGAAGAATCAGCAGGCGGCTTACGATGCCGCCGCCGAAAGCTACAACGGCACACTGCTGGCTGCGGTGCAGCAGGTCGCCGACAGTCTGGCCGAATGGCGCAAAACCCTTGAACATGACGCCGCCCAGGAGAGCGCGCTGGAAGCCGCCAAAGCCGCATCGGAACTGGCCGGAAAACGTTATCGGGCCGGTCTGAGCAGCCGCGACGGGATTATCGAAGCCGATGCGGCCTTGATCCGGCAACGCCTGACCGCCAGCGAACTGCGCAGCGCCCATCTGCTGGCTGCGGTCGGCCTGATCGAAGCGCTGGGCGGCGGATACGAAAACGCAACGATGAGAGTGTCGAGCAAGGTAGGGCACAATGACTGATATACAAACCAAATTCCAGCGCTATTTCGGATTTTTCCTCGTTCCCACGCGCCGCGCTCGTCGTTATACACAAGTCTTTAAAAGCACGTCATTCCGGCAGGGATTGCCGGGATCCACGACTGCAAGGATGCAGGAGGTAGAGCAACGCAGGAGCAGTTGCCGAGAGCACAGGGATGTGAATGCTCGATTTAACTGCAACTCTGCGTTGCAAGGCTTGTTGCCAGCTTTGGTATTGCCATCCATGGCTGCTGGATCCCGGCATTCCCTGCCGGGATGACGGTGTCACCCAGACACTTGTGTATAAC
>JBAQYH010000479.1:0-4266 GCA_049299935.1 Methylobacter sp.
CGCTTGGATGGCCTTATTCCGGCCTACTTGGCTCCCCCAAGAGCGGATACGCCTCCTGATCAATGAGTGCAGTAAATGACGTTCCGGCTTCTCTCGCCATGCTTTGCCCGACTTGGAATTCATCAATAAGGCGCTGTAAGACAGTCACAACTGAACGTTTTGCACGATTTAGTGTCGTAGTCATCTTTGGAAGAGAAGCAACCGCTTGCTGAAACTCAGTAATTTGCTCTTCAACAGTCATTAAGGTTTGGCATAATCCTCTAACAGCTTCAATGTTCTCTTTGACCTGGTCAATGTCTCTACCTTCAATAATAAACTCAATAGACATCAGTGAAGCCTGAATTAGAGCATTCATACCTGAGTTAAGATGCTGACTAAAAAGAGGGATTTCTGCTTCCATACGGTAGACGTACTGATCCATGTCAGTGGCAGACTTTTCGATAATACGTTTGGCGGCTTTACGATTTTTGGAGTCCGGCCCGGAGGAGAATTGTTCGGTTTCTGCAGTGCGAGCTTGCATTTTTTCGCCGATCTCGACAGTAGCAGCAGCGATACGCTCAGTAATCTCTTGTAATGTTAAGAATTCATCTTCAAACTTTTCCATGAGATCAAGTAGCCCTGGTTCATCTCCTCCTTGATCAGTCACAGGTAAATTATTCACCTTCTCTGCTTCCAATTCGGAAATGTTCGCTGACTGTGAAATAGTCAAGCCCTTAGAGCGTAATGCTTGGACTTGACGTGTTAAATGTAGACGGACCAGTCTTTCGAATCCATCCACGGAGTCAAATGACCAATACAATCCACCTTCTTCACCCAAGCTATTTCTAAACTCAGAAATTTTGGCAAGCTGCGTGTAGTCAATTTTAGAAGGCGCTATGGGAGCAGGCGCATCTTTAAAATATATCATCAATTGGAGCGCAGAGGGATCATGATCAAATCGCTTTTTTGCTCGTTGAAATTCTTCAATTGTTCCAGAACCGGCGCGACCAGTTGGAGTCCCAAAGCGATACCACATTAATCCGATGAATAGATCATAATCGTCCGGGATTTGATCATTAATTACTGCTTGCGCGTCTTCACCAAAGCTCGGATAAGCATGTGTTTCCCATCGGACTAATTCAAGCCGAACTCCAAGCTCGCGTGCCCATGCAACATTCAACTCACGGATGACTTCTTCAAGACGATTTCTCTCTTCGTCGACATCACTTGGTGATGCGACGAATACTGAAAGGATAGTTTCTTGCCTTGCCATAGCATTCCTAATTTGTAATCACATAACGTAAAGTAAACACCTAAGCAGGTGCATACTAAATTTAATCACGGGAGCCTAAAGCAACTCCCCAAATCCGTTAGACATGATGCTATAAAATATTAATTATTGAAAGCAAACATTATATGCAAACCAAAAATGCTCTTTGCTCCAGCCTCCCTATTCGCGCTTAATCGCCCATCAAACAGTTCTGCCTACAGGAATATCCATAACCCCCTCAGCCACCATCACAGCCGCGCCGCCAACCCGAATTGTCAAAGTATCCTCCCCCTTATGATCCATCTCCAAATTCAGCACACTGCGCCGATTACTCTGCTCCCCACGATCCACGGTAAACGTATAAGTCCCTTTCTGCATAAACTCAAATGAACACAGATACGAAGCAAACGCAGGCATCGCGCTACCGACCGGCGGATCGTCATGGATGCCGATTCTTGGCCCCAGCAACCGGGCATTAAAATCCGCATCCGCATACGGCGTTTTCGGGGAAAACAGCAGGATTTCCTGCGCGGCGGTTTGGGGGGCGGTCGATTGACTCCAGGCCGCGTAATTGAATTTTGCGGCCCTTACGCTTTCGTAACGCCAAACCGGAACGATCAGATACGGAACGCCGCAAGACACCACGCGCGTGGCATATTTTTTATGATCGAGTTCCGACGGCTGTATGGATAGGAAACTCGCCAACTCCTCATCGCTGGGCGTAAAGTAATCGATGACCGAACTCACTTTGCGGGTGAACTGCACAAAACTGGGTGCCCCGTCTTCAGCGGAAATATTGACGTTAACCGGGCCGGTATTTTGCTCGAAGATCATCGGCGTAATCGCGGCATTCAACTGAATATCGCCGCAATGAGCCAATACGAAAGCGGTGGCGATAATCGGGTGCCCGGCAAAATCGATTTCGCTTTGCGGCGAAAAAATCCGCATCACGCGGCTGGTAGTTTGTTTATCGGGATGAAAGACAAACACCGTTTCCGATAGGTTCAACTCCCTGGCGACCAGTTGCATTTGCTGTTGACTTAAACCTTCGGCATTCGGGAAAACGGCTATTTGCGCGCCGCTGAAAATCTGTTTGGTAAAGACATCGGCGATGTAATAGTTGTATTTCATAACGCTTATGCTCCGTGATGCGGCAATGAGGAAAGGTCGACTTGAACCCTGAGATTTTCAATGCGAATCGCATAAACGGGGATTTTCACGGTTTCATCTTCCAGGCAAACGCCGGTTTGCAGATTGTAATGTTGTTTGTATAGAGGCGATGCGACCACCGGCTGTCCGCCAATGTCGCCGATCAAACCGCGCGACAACACATTGGCGTTGCCGAACGGGTCGTAATTGCCGACAGCATACACTTTCGCGTCCGCCCCTCCGGCTTCGCTCAGGACAGGTAGCATCCAAAAAATCGCCACCTGTTCCCCATCCAGCAATGCGCAAACACCGGAATTCGGCTGCAAATCGTCAACATTGCAAACGTCTATCCACTTAGCCATTACGCTATCTCCATCAGTTTAAAATGTTTCCGCTCGTTGTCATCGGCAGGACGAATCTGGCCGCGCTCTTCGACAAAGACTATATTGTCATCCGGCTGGTCGCTGTTAATAAAATGCCTAAAGCGCTTGAGCTTGGCTTCATCTTCAATCGCAGCTTTCCATTCGCATTGATAGGTATCGATCACGTACTGCATTTGCTGCTCCAGCTGTTCGCATAGCCCCAGCTTGTCTTCAATCACTACCGATTTTAAATAATCCAGGCCGCCTTCCATGTTTTCCATCCAGACCGAGGTGCGTTGCAGACGGTCGGCGGTGCGTACATAAAAGCTCAAGAAGCGGTCGATATATTTGATCAGGGTTTCCTTGTCCAAGCCGGTCGCGAATAAATCCGCATGGCGCGGTTTCATGCCGCCGTTGCCGCAGACGTACAAGTTCCAGCCGTTTTCGGTCGCGATAACGCCGACATCCTTGCCCTGCGCTTCGGCGCATTCGCGGGTACAGCCGGATACCGCGAATTTGATTTTATGCGGCGAACGCAAGCCCTTGTAGCGGTTTTCCAGTTCTATCGCCAAACCGACGCTGTCATCGACGCCGTAACGGCACCAAGTGCTGCCGACGCAAGATTTAACGGTACGTAGCGACTTGCCGTAAGCATGGCCCGATTCAAAGCCGGCATCAATCAGTTCTTTCCAGATATGCGGCAATTGATCGACCCTCGCACCGAATAAATCTACCCGTTGGCCGCCGGTGATTTTAGTGTACAGCTTGTATTTTTTGCCGACCTGCCCTAGCGCAATCAGCATGTCGGGGCTGATTTCGCCGCCGGTAATGCGCGGCACGACCGAATAAGTGCCGTCTTTTTGCATATTGGCTAAGAAGGTGTCGTTGGTGTCCTGTAGGCCTAAATGGTCTTTTTCCAGGATGTGCTCATTCCATTGCGAGGCCAGGATGTTGCCGACGGTCGGTTTGCAGATTTCGCAGCCGTGGCCTTTGCCGTGTTTGTGCAGCAAGTCGGCAAAAGTTTTAATCTCTTCAACCCGGATCAGGTTATGGAGATCCTGACGGGTATAGGCAAAATGCTCGCAAATATCGGTGTTGACTTCAAAACCCTGTTTCGACAGTTCCGAATCCAGCACCGACTTAAGCAACGCGGAACAGCCGCCGCAGCCGGTCGCGGCTTTGGTTTCGGCTTTTAACGCGCCCATCGTCATGCAGCCGCCTTCGATTGCCGAACAAATCGCGCCTTTGGTTACGTCGTAGCAGGAACAAATTTGCGCCGAAGCGGGCAACGCATCAGGCCCCAAGCCGACCGATTCGTCGGAGCGGTGCGGTAAAATCAACGCATCGGGGTTCTCCGGCAGTTCGATACCGTTCAGGCAATATTGCAATAAGGTGCTGTAACCCGACGCTTCGCCGACCAGCACCGCACCCAGCAGTTGCTTTTTATCCTGACTAACCACCAGGCGTTTATAGACTTCGCTTGCACCATTTTGGTAAGTGTAAACC
>JBAQYH010000480.1:0-3643 GCA_049299935.1 Methylobacter sp.
TTCCCACGCCGGAGCGTGGGAACGATACTGCTTTTTACGATTCAGCCTGTTTAAAATGCATGAATTTAACCCCGACGGCGCAGGCAGCGCCTACCAGGATATAGGCGTAATTGACAAACAGGCCGGACAGGGTGCCGGGATTATGTTCAACTGCATCGCGTAGGCCTGGGGTTACGGTGAAGGTCCAGACAATGCAGGGAATCAAATAGGACAGGAAGCCCAATCCGGCCGAGGATAACGGGTTCTTGCCGGTCGCTTCGGCGCTTTTGTAAAACCAGTAGGTGATGAGTAATGCGGTAATTGTGCCTGCCATGATAATTCCGTGAGTTATGTTAGTAATAGCGGCACGGTATCAAATTGCTTTCTTCCGCTCAAGCCTCTATCTCAGGTCGCGTGAAAATGGGTAGCCATTCCAGTAGCGTACAGGTCATAAAGTGCGGTTAACCGGGTTCGGGTATTGTGTAACGACTTTTAAGGCTGTGGTTTAGTGGAATGGGACGCTGGAGCGTCCCGAACTGCATTCCCACGCTGGAGCGTGGGAACGATATATTTCCTTCGTGCTCTTCGTGATGATTGATGCCTACGAGTGATGCACCCAATCCGCCCCTAAAGTCCCTTGCAGCTGTTGCAGGTAAGCCGGATCGTTGATCTCGGCCAGCATGCGTTCAGTCGCTTCGAGCTTTTGGTTTAACTCGTTGCGGACAGCCGAATCATTTTGTTCCGTTGCCGCCAATTGTTGCTGGATATAGGCCTTGTGCTGCTGCCAAAGCTCGCTTTCGCGCTGCTGTTTGATTTCAAGACGTTGTTGATACCAGTCGCTTTGCAGCAAATAGTCGCGGGTGAACATCGCGCGAATAGCCGGATCGCTGATGGTTTTGCCCGTATAGTGACCTTCGGCCATGATGTGCAACAGCGCCTTTAAGGGCGGGCAGGCATCCTTAATGGAGCCGTCCTGGAAATACTGTTGGGCTACCCGTTGCTGCGCTTCGTACACGTTGTCGATGCCGTCAACATAGCTGGGCATATCCTGGGTTTCCGGTTTCAGCATGGCTTCGTCGAATACCGCGGTCGGGTAATCGAACATCTTGCCGAAGTTGGTATGCACAAAGCGTTCGGTAATGCGGTAACCCAGACGGCTTTGGTAGACAGTACGGCCTTCATACTCAAAGTCTTCCAGTTTTTCCAGCTGTCCCTGCGCAATCAGGTACTGCGGATCGCGCTGTGCGACCGGCAGCCGCGACCAGATTTCAGGAATCAGCAGGCTAATGTCATGATCGATACGGCGCTCGGAACCTATGAAACCTGCGGCTGTGGAATAGCCGTCGTAGCCGCACAGGATGAACGAGACCAAGGCGGTGTTCAGGTCGGCGGTGGCCGATACGGCATTGAACGGGCCTTTGGTCAGCGCCCCTTCGGAACCTGCGCCGGTGGTGGACGGCGATTTGCCGGTCAGGCTGCAAATGAAATCCATAAACAGCTCGGGCAATTCCTGGTAATGGATCGGATTGTAGATAGCCAGCGGCCGGATGCCGGACTCAAGGTCGGCCGGGTTGTTGCGCCGTCCGGTCAGCACTTCGTTAACCGGGAAATAAACGGTCTGGCCGGCATCAAGACCCCGCGCCAAGCGGGTAGACAGTTCCGCGATATAGCGCATCTTGGGATTGGCTATATCGGGGCGAAGTTGCAGGTAGCGGACGTTCTGGCTGGGTTTGCCGTCCACCAGCCGGGGATGCGCCGATGATACGAAGTACTCGCCGTCCTTGCCGTCGACCGCCTGACGGATGACGTTTTGCATCGGCTCGCTGAACTCGTCGAAGTGAATCACGTCTTCGAGAAACTCGCGCGCATCTTCGGCGGTCAGCGGCTGGAAATTGGAGATAAAATTGTCGGTACGCGAAAAATCCAGCTCGGTCTGTAAATCGGTGCCTCGGTGTATCGCATCGTCTGGACGCTGGAAGAAGCTTTGCTCGCAGTTTTCGACCAGTTTGACGCTGGGGTTCTTGTAATCGGGATTAAGCCCGGTCAGGTAGCGCGTCGGTACGACGGTGGACGCGGAAATATCGTCTTCCAGCTGGACCTTGGCCGAGGCGATAAAGTCCTGGCGCAGCTTAAACACCCGCCACGCGCCTTTTTCGTCGAAGCCCACGCGCAAGTAACTGGCGATCAGCTTGCGGCCTTGGAATTTCAGTTCATTGCCGGGATGGCTGTTGACCATATCGACGGAGAAATGTTTCCTCCAGTCTTGCCCCCATTCTTCCTTATAAAAACGTTTGATCATCAGCGCCACGGCCAGGATATGCTGCGGTATTGTCGCCAGCCATTGGTTGTGGGCGTCCGAAAATTGGGTTTCGGACGGCGTCAGCAGTTTGATCACCGAACCCAGGGTGCGCTCATTGCTGAGCAGCGGGCGTTGGTCGAGGCCATACAGGGCCGGGTCGCGAAACCGGGTGGAATAATCGTGATTGAATATATCGGTGACTATATCCATGTCCTTGTCGAAATTATCGACAAAAACCGGGCCGGAAATGATGGCTCCGGCAATCGATTTGGAAATCTCCGATTTGCCGCCGCCGGATACGGTGCTCGGCTTGTGGCAGAAAGTGCCTTCCTGATGGGTGCCGATCAGGCGCCAGCTGGGCGCGGTAGGGTGGCGTTCCATGTGGATTTTGAAACCGTTGGGATAGACATAGGTGTTGCCGAACAGCAATTTGAGCGTGTGCGTCTGCCGGTTATGCGTCCAGCTGACTTGCTGCTGCGGAATGTTGAACTTCGCCGTATTGGGAATATAAATGATGTCGGGATAGTGCTTGTCGACCGCATAGCCTTCGTCTTTAGGTTCGATGACTGCGGCCAGTTGCCGGCAGACTTTGTCGAAAGAATAATCCTCGCCGATATAGGACGTATGCGGCAAAAAGATTTCGCCCAGGATGACTCTGGGGAAAGCCAGCGCGCCGCCTGAATGCTCTTCTTCAGCGCCGCCATACAGGTTGGCCGAATAGCTGATATGGGACTTGATTTCTTTTTTGCTGTAGCCGAAATAGTTGTCGGCAATGATCGTGACAATCACGCCTTGCATATTGCGGCACACCAGTTTAAAGGGCTGACCGTTATTGTACAGCTCATCTTCCTGTTTCCAGCACATGCCGTCTTTGCGTTGGCGCTCGGTGGCGTCATCAAAATGCGGCAGGCCCAGATCTTTTTTCCGGCAATGAACCAGGTGCGAGGCAAGAATGATGCAGCCGGTATGGCCGGTCCAGTGGTCTATGTCCAAGGCGGCGTCGTTCTCGGGCAGGAACGGATCGCCCGCGTTGCCGAAAATGGATTCGACAAAATCCAGGTTGGCGACCAGTCCGCCGGGTGCAAAAAACCGCACTTCCATGGTTTTGACCGGCATGGCGGCGGAAACTTCCGGGCACACGATAGGTCGCATCAATGAGGATACCCAGAGTTTTGCGCCGTTGGCTTGGCCGTTGGTAAAGGGCAGGGACAATAGGTCGTCGGGAGGCGTCAGGGCCGCACGGAGCAGCGCCGCATAGGCCTGTACCGGCACTTCGCTTTTATCGGCCGGAACCGGCAGGCCTCCGGCGGCAATATGGAACACGCCTTTGGTGGTGCGGCGGTCGTTTTTCGGGTTATGCAGAAC
>JBAQYH010000481.1:0-10040 GCA_049299935.1 Methylobacter sp.
GCTGATGGCCATGTTCAGGCCATTCGTGTACCGGCGCTATCTCGATTACGGCGCGTTTGAGGAATTGCGCTCGCTAAAGGCACAGATCACGCAGGAACTGCGGCGCAAAGACCGTATGGAAAACATCAAGCTGGGGCCGGGCGGCATACGCGAGATCGAGTTTATCGGCCAGGCGTTTCAATTGATCCGCGGCGGCAACGACAAAGCCTTGCAAACCCGCCCTATTCTGGACGTGTTGCAATTGCTCAGAGAGCGGGAGCTATTAGCGCAAGAAGATGCCGACCAGTTAAAGCAGTCGTACTGTTTCCTGCGCCGGGTGGAAAACCATATCCAGCAATATCAGGATCAGCAAACCCACGATTTGCCGAAAGATCCGTTAGTGCGGCAAGTCTTGGCGTATTCGCTGGATTATGCGGACTGGACTCGCTTTAAACAGGATCTGGACAGGGTCAGGGCGCAGGTGCATGGAGTCTTCGACCAGGTTTTTTCTTTATCAAAGCAGGATGGTTCGGCAGGCTCACCACGTACGGCAATAATTTGGGCTTGCGTGGCGGATGATTCGGAGTTGATGGCGCATTTAAAAGAATGGGGCATACAAGACACCGGCGCGCTGCTCGCCGCGATAAAAGACTTTAAAAATTCCGCAGCGGTCAGGAGACTGACGGCCAAAGGCGCAGGCGTGCTTGACCGGTTAATGCCGCAACTGATAGAAGCCATGCAGCAGGTCGCGAACCCGGACGAAACGCTGATGCGGATACTCGGCTTGTTCGAGGCAGTCGCGGGCCGGAATGTGTATTTATCGCTATTATCCGAGAACCCCGGCGCCTTGTTGCAATTGATCAAACTGTCATCGGCCAGCCCGTGGATTTGCGGTTATTTATCGCAATATCCGGTGTTGTTCGACGAATTGCTCGATACCCGCTCCCTTTACGAACCGCTCAAAAAAGCCGATCTTGACCGGCAGCTTAGGATTTTGCTGGCTCAAGTTGAGGTTCAGGATCTTGAACAGTTGATGGTGGTGCTGCGCCAGTTCAAGCAATTGAATGTGCTGAGAGTGGCCGCCGCCGACATTATGGGCGCGATTCCGCTGATGGTGGTCAGCGATTACCTGACCTATATCGCCGAAAGTATTGTGACTCATGTTGTCGAGCGGGCGTGGCTGATGCTGACCGACAAGCACGGCCTGCCGCCGGTGACGCGCCAGTTCCCGACTGACTTGCGGCATACACACCATTCCTGGCGATATACCGATAATACTTCCAGCGGCTTTGCGGTGATCGGCTTCGGCAAACTGGGCGGCATCGAGCTGGGTTACGGTTCCGACCTGGACCTGGTGTTTTTGTACGATTGCCAGGACGGCAATGCGATGACCGACGGAGCAAAGCCGATTTCCTGCGCCCAGTTTTACGGCCGGTTGGGACTGAAAGTCCGGCATATTCTCGATACCAAGATGCTGTCAGGCGTGCTTTACGAAGTGGACATGCGTTTGCGCCCGAATGGCGACTCCGGCTTGCTGGTCGCGCATATCAACGCCTACGAGGATTACCTGAAAAACGAAGCCTGGACCTGGGAGCTGCAAGCCTTGGTCAGGGGCCGGTTTATCGCAGGCGACCCGCGTCTGAAAGTCGAGTATGAAGCGATACGCAGCCGGGTTTTGAGCCTGCCCCGTGATACCGAAGTCTTGAAAAAAGAAGTCCGCGAGATGCGCGAAAAAATGCGCGAGGCCCTGGCGACCAAAGATAAGGACAAGTTCGACCTAAAACAAAGCAAAGGCGGTATTGCTGATATTGAGTTTATAGTACAATTTGGCGTTTTAGATCAGGCGGCTAAAAATACCGCGTTAACGACCTATACCGATAATGTAAGACTGCTCGAAGGCCTGCAACAGCAGGGCTTTATGCCCCAAGCCGATGTGGAATTACTTAAATCCGCGTACTGCACCTATCGGGATTTCGGTCATAAACAGGTTTTGCAAGGGGATAAAGCCGTTATAGCCGAGGCCGAGGTCGCCAAAATGAGCGCTCAAGTCGAGCAGATTTGGCAGAATTACATGGAATAAGGCGATCTAATAGAACACGGATGACACGGATTTGACTGATAAACACGGATAAAATTGAAGATACTATAGGCACAAGACGAAAGGCACAGGGCAAAAGATGTTTTTTCGCCTTTTGTCTTGTGCCTTTCGTCTTTTTTATCCGTTTCAATCCGTCCAATCAGTGCCATCCGTGTTCCATGCTTTACATATATAAATAAACTTAATATTGGAGAATAAACGATGACGATGGACGATAGAGACGGCGTTATTTGGCTGGACGGACAATGGGTTGAGTGGCGCGAAGCGAAAGTCCATGTGTTGACGCATACCCTGCACTACGGTTTGGGCGTGTTTGAAGGCATCAGAGCTTATCACGCGGAAAAAGGCACGGCGATTTTCAAGATGCAGGACCATACCGACCGCCTGTTCCGTTCCGCGCATATCATGAATATGAAAATGCCGTACGGCAAAGACGAGCTGAACCAAGTTCAGCGCGATGCGGTGGCCAAGAACAATTTGGACAGCGCCTATATCCGCAGCATGTGCTTTTTAGGTTCCGAAGGCATGGGACTCAGAGCCGATAACCTGAAAGTGCATGTCATGGTTGCCGCATGGTCGTGGGGCGCGTATCTGGGCGCGGAAAGCATCGAGCAGGGCATCCGCATCCGCACCTCGTCTTATACCCGCAACCATCACAACAGCACCATGTGCAAAGCCAAAGCCAACGGCAACTACATCAATTCCATCCTCGCGTTACAAGAAGCGCGCGCCAATGGTTACGATGAAGCGCTGATGCTGGATCATGAGGGCTTCGCGGCGGAAGGCAGCGCCGAAAACCTGTTCATCGTGCGCAACGGCAAAATTTACACGCCTGAAACCACGTCGGCGCTGGAAGGCATTACCCGCGATACGGTCATGACCATTGCCAGAGAGCAGGGTTATGAAGTGATTGAAAAACGCATTACCCGCGATGAGATTTATTGTGCCGACGAAGCGTTCTTTACCGGATCTGCGGCTGAAGTGACGCCGATCAGGGAACTGGATAACCGCGTAATCGGTTCCGGCAGCCGTGGCCCGGTCACCGAGAAATTGCAGTCGCTGTATTTCGACTATGTGCATGGGCGCAGAGACGATCATGCCGACTGGCTGACTTACGTTGCCTAGATAATAGGACACGGATGCCACAGATTAGACGGATTTAAACGGATTTTTCTGGTTCTCAAGCTGGATTCTGAAACCAGCCCAGCTTTTTTATTCAGGCATCGACATATCAACAATGCGTCATCCCGGCAGGGAGTGCCGGGATCCAGTAGCCATGGATGGCAACTTTAGATTCCCTAACCGTTTTAGCTACATGAAGCCATTTTTTGATCTACTTTTAATACCTGTCGGAATGACGGAAAAATGACCAATGTAGACGCCAATGCCCTCAACGGCACAAAAAAAATCCTAGCCGTTGGCCCCTCCTGGGTCGGCGATATGGTGATGGCGCAAAGCCTGTTTATCGCCCTGAAAAACACCTACCCGGACTGCCGGATTGATGTGCTGGCTCCGTCATGGACATTGTCCCTGTTGGAAAGAATGCCCGAAGTGAGCAAAGCCATTGCGATGCCGCTGCCGCGCGGCAAGTTCGGCCTGATGGAGCGCATCAAGCTGGGCTTGAGCCTGCGCCCGGAAGGCTACGATCAGGCCATCCTGCTGCCGAATACCTGGAAATCCGCAATCCCCCCGTTCTTTGCCAACATTCCCGTTCGTACCGGTTACGTCGGCGAATGCCGCTGGGGCTTGCTGAACGACACCAGGAAACTGGATAAAAAACTGCTGACCATGACCGTGCAGCGTTTCGTCGCCTTGGGCCTGCCAGTCGATGCGCCTATGCCGCCGGTATGCCCACAGCCTGCGCTAACGATCAGCAAAGACCGGCAACAGGCGGTCATCGATAAATTCAAACTAAAGTCTTCGCCTGCCGCGCCGGTTCCCGACCGGCTTGCGGCATACACTCCATCCATGGAGATTGCCGAGTCTGTTCCCGACAGACTTACGGCATACACTCCATCCATGGAGATAAAAATCCTGGCCTTATGCCCCGGCGCCGAATACGGCCCGGCAAAGCGCTGGCCGACCGAATATTACGCCGAAGTCGCCCGGCATAAAATCGACCAGGGCTGGCAGGTCTGGCTGTTCGGCTCCGAAAAAGACAAAGCCGATGCAGCGCAAATCAACAAAGCGTGTTCCGGGTTCTGCACCGATTTTACCGGCAGAACCTCCCTGGCCGAGGCGGTCGATTTAATGTCGCTTGCCGATACCGTGGTGACCAACGACTCCGGCCTGATGCACGTCGCTGCCGCATTGGACAAAAAAATCATCGCCCTTTACGGCTCATCGGATCCCGGCTTTACGCCGCCGCTGAACGACAAGGCCCAGGTTATCTCGTTGAATCTTGAATGCGCGCCCTGCTTCAAGCGCGAATGCCCGCTAGGCCATACCCATTGCCTGACCGGCATCACGCCGGATCGGGTGCTTGACTTGATAACGCTCACCCAATCAGGGCCTAAGTGAAAATTGCGATCGTAAAGCTCTCGGCCCTGGGCGACATCGTTCATGCGATGGTAGCCCTTCAGTTCATCAAGGCGCATTCACCGGAAATCCGGATCGACTGGATCGTCGAAGAACGCTTCGCCGAAGTTTTAAAGCACAATCCCGACATCGATAACATCCTGACGGTTAACCTGAAAGCCTTAAAAACCGACAAGGCCGGAATTTTTGCGCAGTTCAAAAAAATACGCAGCTATGCAAACAACAACTATGATTTGGTTATTGATGCCCAAGGGCTGATTAAATCCGCGGTTACGGCGAGACTCCTCGGAAAACGCATCGCCGGATTCGACGCCGATTCAATCAGGGAAAAAGCCGCGTCATGGTTTTACGACGTCAAAGTGGCCTGCGCCTACGATGCCAACACCATCGACAGAAATGCGTCGATACTGTCCGGTCCTTTAGGCTTCGGCATCACCACCGAGCAAATCCTGGGCAAAAAGCCGTTCCTGTTTTTCAACAACCAAGACCCGCAAATATACGATTTCCTGTCAAAAGACCGGGACAACATTGTGCTGGTGATCGGTTCAACCTGGGACAGCCGCAACTATCCGGCCGCCAAGTTTGTAAAAATAGCCGAAGCCTTGCAGCAAAACTGCCTGGTCATCTGGGGCAGCGAGCAGGAAAAAGCCGCGGCGGAGTGGATGGCGACGCAATCCGGGCGGATCAAAGTCATGCCCAAGCTGGATTTGAACAGCCTGAAAGCGCTGATCGCCAAGGCCGATTTACTGATCGGCAACGACACCGGCCCGACTCATATGGCCTGGGGGTTAAATAGGCCATCCATCACCATCTTCGGCCCGACCCCGGTCAGCCGGGTTTACCAGACCGACATCAACAAAGTGGTCAAGTCCGCATCCATCGTCAATCCGTATAAACTCAACAAGCAGGATTATTCGATTAAGGACATCGACGAGCGTGAAATTATTGAGCAGGCGAAGTTTTTATTGCAGCTGAAAATAAAGCGGAACTTATAGCTTTAGCCCGTCCCACTTGTCGCGCCACGGCCTAAGGTAAGGCTTGTTCTGCCCGCCCTGAGCATGTCGAAGGGGGTAGACGGAACAATCTAAACGGTGCGGGGTGCAACCCCGTTCACTTATGCCCTGTGGCACCTCGTTTAAGGTGCGAACATGATGAATCATGTCTCGACTGTTGAGGTTCGTGCGCCCCCACAACCTGCATAAAATACTTTCACAGAACTGTCTTGCAGGTCGTCTACGTAAGTTAACTGGTCTGAGCGGAAATCTTATTAAACTATGTTATTTGACTTACTAAAATAGGTCATATGACACTCTTTTTTTAAAAAATAGTCAGTCTGATGAAATATTTTCGCTGGCCTTGAATTCACTCGCCTAACGAGGCATCTGGCACAATAACTGCTTTTCTATTCACCTTGCTGGTCCAGCCATTCGGCTATTTATCATACAAACTGAATTTCATGTCGGTATTTATGTATAAACACATGTCTTGTGATGTGACGTAATTTTACAACTTTTAATAGAGGCTCTTATGCATCGTAAAGTTTTACCCTTCTTATTAATCGCCATTCCTTCAACAGCGATGGCCGATCATCTTTCAGGCGGCTTCGGCTTAATGTCTTCCGCGCCTTTTTGGACAGAAAGCGCCCAAACGCTTAACGCGGGCCAAATCGCCGCCGGAGTCCGTGCAGAATATCAACAGCTTCGTCCTTATGATGACGCAAAGTTGATTGCCTTAAGAGAAGCCGATCTCGCTGCAAATCCTGAACTCTATAGCCACGCCTCAGGTGAAGATGGTCATGCGCAACAAGCCGACCTGCACAGCGTCAATGATTTACTAGGCGGATCATTTCGTCTTGCTTACGGGATTACCGACAATGTGACGGTTGGCTTGCGGCTGCCATTCGTTTATCGCGATGGTATCCGGGAAGCTGGCGGCGCCCATGTTCACAACGACGGAGATGTGGTGATGCCAACACAAATCTATAACCATGGCAGCTCGGAAGGCATAGGCGACATGAGTTTTTGGGGACAATACCAGTTTTTCAAAGACAGTAAACAGAGCGCCGCTTTACTGCTGGGTATGAAAGCGCCAACGGGCGAAACAACCAATGAAGGCTTTAAACGCAACTATCATTACCAGACAGGCGTAGATACCAATCCGGCAGTACCCGCCGGCCACAGTGCGCGCCTCGAGACCCATATGCAGCCCGGCTCAGGATCATGGGACGGCATGTTTGGCCTTGCTTACGGTTATGATCTGGGGGTCGTTCAGTTAAACACCAGCGCCATGTACACACTTGCCACCAGAGGCAGTCAGGATACCGATTTAGGTGATGGATTTAACTATAACTTTGCCGCTTCCTTGCCTGTGCATTATTTGACACCTTGCGCCGCTTGCTCCTGGAATCTGGTACTGGAAACCAATGGCGAATGGCGTGATCATGAAAAACGCGGCAACATTACAATCGCCAACTCAGGCGGCAATACCCTCTATATTTCACCAGGCATTCGTTTTATTTCAGGACAAAACTGGAATGTCGGCACCTCTGTAGGTTACGCGGTAATACACGACCTGCACGGCAACCAATCCGATCCTGATTATCGCATCATGGGCGCATTCAATATGGCGATTTAATACGCCGAACAAGCCTGTCATCCCAAGGCATCCAGATGTCTTGGGAGGGCAATGGATTTGCATCGTTAATTTCTGGCTTTCATCTTTCATTCATGGCTAAAATTAGTGCACACATCCAGCCCAACTTACACCTGAACTCTATGCGCAAATTCTATAAAAAGCCCTCACTGTCCTTGCTTATAGTCCTAGCCAGCCTTTTAACGATCAACGGTTGCCAGACAGGCGCAAAAAATCCAACCTCGGATAATCTTGCAGGCCAAATTCTAAACACAACAATTTCCGTAAACTTTGCTCCGGATGGTCGCTTATGGCGGCTGATACCCACTGACGATGCGGTGTTTGTCGACTCATCGACAGACAATGGAAAAACCTACAGCAAGCCCGTCAGGGTTAATCCTGTCTCCCAAAGAATCAGCGCCTGGCCTGAAAATCCTCCCGCTATTGTCGTAGGCAAATCCGGCCGTATTCATGTGCTTTATTATGCCGATGAGCAACAAAAATCCACGTCCTTCTTTAGCTACTCGGACGATAACGGCCAGACCTTCAGCAAACCGGTATTAATCAGTGACCATGCCGACACGGCAAGGCACTATATGAATCAAATGCTGGTCGATAAAAATAATAAAGTTTACATGTTCTGGCATGACACCCGCCATGAGCAACACAACAGCCACGCCGCCGCAGGCTCCCTGTCCCTTTACTACACGGTGACGGATCAACCGGATACGGGGAAATTTACCAATCAGTTTATCAGCGATGCGGTTTGTTCCTGTTGCCGCACCGCGATCACCTTTTCCCCGGAAGAAAAACCGGTGATTCTGGTGCGCATGGTTTTCCAAAACGGTGTTCGTGACCATGCTTTAATCAACATGGTCTCTGACGGACAATGGTCTAAACCGCAACGCATTACCAACGATGACTGGGGGATTGAGGCCTGCCCCGAACACGGCCCGGCTTTATCGATAGACGCCCAAGGCCGATCCCATCTGACCTGGTTTACCTTAGGCGATAAACGGCAAGGTATTTTTTATGCGCACACCGATGACTATGGCAAAACCGCATCCGAACCCATGCAGCTGGGCGATACCAGCCGCCTGTCCGGTCATTCGGATGTATTAGCCGTCAATAATCGTGTCGTTATTGCCTGGAAAGAATTCGACGGTAATGAAACCAGCATCGTTATTAAAGAATCCTTCGACCGGGGAGTTAGCTGGTCCAAGGACAAAAAAATCCTTAGCTCCACCGCTAAATCGGGTTACCCGGAACTGGTCAGTAACGGCAAAAGTATATTCCTGTCATGGGCCTCAAGTGACCATGGACATCACTTAATGGAGATCAAATCATGACTTTAAAAAGCTTTTCTTCGATGCTTGGGGCGTTTTCCGCGAAAAGCACGAAAAAGCTTTACAGCACAATCCCGTTCGAAAGGTAGCTCGATACCTGCGCCTTGTGCTCAACAATAATGGATTCACAGCGCACAAGGTCAGGCATATAGGTTTGCCGCAACGCTTCACCCTTGCAGAAAAGCCTCGGCGCTTGGTGCGCGGCAAAGGGAATCCCGCGTTCTGATAACGCCTTTCCCAGGCGCGCTTGTCTTGTAGACGGCCTAAAAAACGCAGTCCATTTCCCGATACGGGTCAAATGCAGCGCCTTGTACCTGATAACACACTTTCTGTGTCAACACCCCATCCATTTTTTGTGCTTTTCGTGGATCGCACTTTTTGAATGTCCGCCGGGAAGAGGAAGAATTCATGCCGTTTCTTTGTCTCCCGTGGTCATCTGCCGGTTTAAACCTGGAAAAATCATTTCATCCACGAAAAACACGAAAAGCATGAAAATTTTCAAAGAGATACCAGACTGTAGGTCATCACCCAAAGGGTGGATAGACAAACCATACAACATAATGATTTATTTCGTGTCTTTCGTGTCTTTCGTGCTTTTCGTGCTTTTCGTGCTTTTCGTGGACTAACTGCGGTTTTTAGGTTGAAGCATACCGGACAATAAAATAGGTCATATGCCACAGTCAGCTATGGCATATGACCTATTTTCTTGAGATTTGCGATAGACCGTTCCTATCTTATTATTTTTAGGCGTAATAATTGTTGGCGTAATATTTGCTTAGGAAAATGATTCGGGAATGCGCGCATTAAAGCCCTGCGGAACAAAAAAGCTCGTCGTCCGGCGGAAATCTTTCTAATCACAACCAACTGGAATAACAACAATGATAAAAAAAATTGGCCTTTATGTGCTGCTGCTAATTGCACAAAATGGAGCTGAAGCAGCGGTGCGGAATTTCGCACTGCATATCGACAACGGCAGTTTGACGATAACCGGCACCGGCGGAACAACTCTTTCGGTGTGGGGTTACGGCGAAAGCGCCGGCTTGCCCATTGTTCCCGCGCCTACCTTGACCGTCAACGAAGGCGATACAGTCAATGTGACGGTGTATAACCATCGTAGTGCGCAGCATAATTTTGTGATTAAAAATGTCACTACGGATGCAACGGCGATTGCAGCTAATAACGGCAGCAAAACGTACTCGTTCACCGCGCCCGCCGCAGGCAGCTATGTTTACAGTGACACTTTAAACACTAATATCAACCGCGAAATGGGTTTATACGGCGCGTTTATCGTCCGTCCTGCCGACAACAGCAACACCGCTTGGACAGGCGGTCCTTATTATGACCATGAAAAGGTCTGGGTTGTCAGTGAAATGGACAAGCCGCGTTGGAACGATGTGGCGTCAACCGGCGGTGCCGTGGCTACAGCGACTTACAAACCGAATTATTTC
>JBAQYH010000482.1:0-2136 GCA_049299935.1 Methylobacter sp.
CCGCCAACACTTTAAATCCCAGGATATGCCCCATCGCAATAATAGTGGCGGCAATTTCCATATCGTCTTGCAGGTTGGGAATATCGTCGATAAAGCTTTTGTCGATTTTCAGCACATCCAGCGGAAAGTGCTTCAGATACGCCAGCGAAGAAAACCCGGTGCCGAAGTCGTCAATGGCAAGACGGACGCCCTGGGAACGCAGTGTGTTCAGAAGTTCCATCACAGTGTCATGATTTTCCATCAGCCCGCTTTCAGTCATTTCCAATTCCAGGTTCTCGGCCGGAAATCCGGTTTCGCTTAAGCAGGCAGCAACCAAGGCGCTAATATCGCCGCGCCGGAACTGCTGGGGGGAAACGTTGACTGCCAAGGTTAACGGCGGCAAACCTGCATCCAGCCAAAGGCGGCCTTGCCGGCAGGTTTCCCGCAGCACCCATTCGCCGATTTCCAGGATCAGTCCGGTTTCTTCGGCGATGGGGATAAAACGCAACGGCGGGATCAATCCTTCCGCCGCATCCAACCAGCGCACCAATGCCTCGGCGCCGACGATGCGCCCGCTGACAATATCCACCTGCGGCTGGTAGAAAACGCGCAGGTCCTGTTGCTCGATCGCCCGGCGCAGCCGTGTTTCCAAGGCAATGCGTTCGCGGGCTGCGAGCGTCTGGTCTTCGGAAAAATAGGCGTAACAGCCGCGCCCTTGGTCCTTGGCTTGATACAGCGCGGCATCGGCATGATCCATCAGTATTTCATAAGTGGCGCCGTGTTGCGGATACAGGCTGATGCCGATGCTGGCGCCAATCTGCACGTCGTTGCTTTGGGTCAGCTGAAACGATTTGCTTAAAACGGAGATGATTTCTATCGCCACCCGTGCGGCATCTTCCGGGTGTGCGATGTCTTCCAGCAATACCACGAATTCATCGCCGCCCAAGCGCGCCACCATGTCTACGTCACGCAGCCGTGCCGAGATGCGTATCGCGACCTGTTGCAGCAACTCGTCGCCTGCCGAATGGCCCAGGCTGTCGTTGACCGCTTTAAAACGGTCCAGGTCAAGCATCAGTAATGCCAGCCGTTTGCCTTCACGCCGCTCTACCTCAATGCTGTGTTTCAAACGCTCCTGCAATAGCCGACGGTTGGGCAATTTGGTCAGCGGGTCATAAAAGGCCAGCCGCTTGATCTCCTCCTCGGCAGCCTTGCGCGAGGTAATATCGGAAAAGGAAGCAACATAATGATTGACCTGTGCATCCTTGTCGTCAGGGTTTTTTACTGCCGTGATAATAAGCCATTCAGGATATACCTCGCCGTCTTTGCGCCGATTCCATATTTCACCCTGCCATGCATCGGTACGATTGATGCTGTCCCACATTGCGGCATAAAACGCTTTGTCATGCTGCCCGGAGCTGAGCAAGTTGGGCTTTTTTCCAATGACTTCCTTGGCGCTGTAACCGGTGATCCGGGTGAATGCCTGATTGACTTTGAGGATGACGTTGTTCGCATCGGTGACCAGCATGGCGTCCTGCAATTCGAAGGCCGTGGCGGCGATGCTAAGGTCCACCTCATTTTGCTTTTGGTTGGTGATGTCGGTAATGAAGCCGTGCCAAAGCACCGAACCATCCGCCTGCCGCTGCGGCAGCGCATTGCCGAATAGCCAGCATACCGGGGCATCGTCGAACTTCAAGCGATACTCCTGGCGCCAGGGCGTTAAGTTATGTGCCGATGCCTTAAAGGAAGCCTTGAAGTTTCCCAAATCATCCGGATGCAAGGCCGCAAGCACCTTCGTCGCGTCTTCGCTGACGTCCTCCGGGCTAACCCGGAAGAGAGTGCGAATGGCCTCGTTGGCGTAGGGGATGCAGGACCTGCCGTCGGGAAACAGCTGAAACTGGAAAACCAGTCCCGGCACCTGGCTGGCAATTTTCTGTAGGCGGTCCAGTGCGTCCTGGCTGGCCTGCTCGGCCTTCTCCCGTTCAACCACCTCTTTTGCCAGCTGCATGGTGCGTGAAGAGAGCGCATCGAACATGGCAAGCATGGTTTCGATCAGCACCTTCATCGCCCCGCTCATTTCATGGTCGGCTTGCTCCTTGGCCAGATTTAACGGCGTACCCGATTGCACCGCCAGCACCACCTTGGCCATGCGCATATCGG
>JBAQYH010000483.1:0-4127 GCA_049299935.1 Methylobacter sp.
GGAATGTGTACGAAACAACTTGGACAAGGTGCCAATAGCCGGAGTGCAGGCTTCGCCTGCCAGCGCAAGCAAAGCTTGCACTCCCGCTGCAAACATACGGCGCAAGTTGTTCAATTTATTTCATGCAGGTTCCTAAGTAACAGGATTTCAACGCTGTCTTTTATGGTTTTTGCGCCTAAAAAATCAATTTTCTAAAATCAAGTCTGTTCGGGATGCGTTGATTTTGGGATAAGAAACTTAAATGGAATGCACTGTTATTTCGGGTGCACCATATCTTTTGCCGAGGATTTTTTCAAGATATATCCTGATTAGCCAGATGCTTAAGCCAACCAACCGTAGAGACGCGATTTATCGCGTCTCTACGGGTTAGGATTTGGTTAAAAATAACTTCCCGAAATCACTATTTTCGATCGTCAAGCCGTTCGTGCTGAGCCTGTCGAAGCATGATCGGCTTGACGTGGTGGGACGAAATTTTCCCGCCCACCCCATTCGACAAGCTCATGACAGGCTTCGACAAGGCTCTCCTGAGTTTATCTAAGGGCTCAGGGCGAACGGAAAAACTTCATCCAATTTATATCGGGAAGTTATTACTGACCATATCCTTAGCTTTGGTATATAGAATATTTTGTCTCTGGCTGAAGCATCTGGATAATCAGGTAAGGCTTTATACGCGAACAAGAAAAATAATGATGACCACAAATAATAGGGTCGTTGCAAACTCCTCCAGTCGTTCAGCGAACGGCGGTTTGCCGTTCCCCATGATTATTTCAACTCGATTGGTTACTTGGTCACGCATGTGGATTCGTTGTTGCAACATGTATTTCTCCTAATGATTTTTAGTATAGCTACGCATTTGGCCCACTAATACGCCTTGGATTTCCACTTGTTCCGGGTTGTAGCGCATCGCTTCCATTGTTGAATTAGCGGGAATAAGTAACGTTTCGTGCGGGTATTGCTCAATAAATTTCAAGGTGGCTTCGGATTTATTAACCAAGGCCACCACGATTTCGCCGTTGCGGGCATGGCAGCGTTGTTCAATAATCACCCAGTCTCCATCATGGATTCCTTGTTCAAGCATGGAATCGCCTTTTACTTTAAGGACGTAGCAGGGATTTTGTGTTTTCAGCTGCTCAGGGATGGTCATGTAAGTAATGTTTTCGACGGCTTCGATGGGTTTCCCGGCGGCTATAAATCCGACGAAAGGCAGGGCGCTTTGATCGTCGGCATGATTAACCATTTGTTTTGCGTATTCTGTCAGGCGGATGCCGCGTTGCTTGCGCTCCGGTGCTTCGATCAGGTTTTCGTTAATCAGGGCCTTAATATGATTATGCAGGGAGCCGCGAGACTTTAAGCCCATGCCGGCACAAAGCTCTTCCAGGGTAGGAGGATGGGGAAAGCTGTCCTGGTTTTGCAATAAGAAGTCGAAGATTTCCTGCTGTTTTCGGGTAAGTGATTTAATCATGGCTTGTTCTCAATTTGTTTTTGAAAAATATAGCAGCAGAACAAATAAAGAACAAGAAAAAGTTAAAGTTATTTTTAGCTTAACTGATGGTGCGCTGCTTGAGTTATGATTCGTCAGGCGGGTGGATTGCACACTACCCAAATTATTTTTTGAATTGGAGGATACCATGCAACTTGTTCCTGCATTATTACCCAGCCTGATTCAGGCGATAGATAATGTGATCGAAACAAACGCCGAAGAAGTGACGGCTCTGGACCAGGCTATCGGCGATGGCGATCATGTGACTAATCTGCAACGCGGCATCAAAGCGCTGATGGCTCAAGGCGATGAATTGGCAGGACTTGATTGGGCTGCGGCTTTGCAGAAAATCGGTATGACCATGATGACGGCAGTGGGCGGTGCATCCGGTTCTTTATACGGGACTTTGTTTGTTGCAATGAGCAAGGCGGCCCGTGACCGGCCTGTCGTGAGCGGAGTCGAACGGCCTTTGGATTTACAGGCTTTTGCCGAGATATTCAGCAGCGGAGTGGACGCAGTAAAACTGCGGGGCAAGGCGGATGCGGGGGAGAAAACCATGCTGGATGTCTTGATTCCGGTGGCGGCAAGCTTGCGGCAGGATGCTGCGGAATCAGTTGCAATATCAGAAGTTTTGAAAAATATCGCGCGGACAGCTGTAACAGGCATGGAGTCGACCCGGGACATGCTGGCGACCAAGGGGCGCGCTTCTTTTTTGGAGGAGCGCAGCCGGGGGCATATTGATGCGGGCGCTAAAACCAGTCAGCTAATGATCTGTGCGCTGGTCGATGTGCTGACGGAGCATTTAACAGCCCCATCGTAAGGCTGCGGTATGGACGGGGGCATCCCACAGGCGGAGCAGTTCATCATCAAGCAAGCTCAGGGTGATCGAGCAGCCCGCCATGTCAAGCGAGGTGGTGTAGTTGCCGACCAGGGAGCGGCAGATGTTAATGCCGCGTTTTTCCCAGAATTGGGATGCCAGTTCGTAAATCAGGTGCAACTCCATCAAAGGCGTCGCGCCGAAGCCGTTGATATGCAATAACGCCGACTGGCCTTTTTGCGGCTTTAGATCTTCATCAATAACGTTGGCCAGATAGTCGACAATTTCGGCGGCGCTACGCATGGTTAAACGCTCGCGTCCACGCTCGCCGTGGATGCCTACGCCCATTTCGATTTCGTTCTCGCCAATGTCGAAAGTGGGTTTGCCCAGGGCGGGAACTGTGCAACTGGTCAATGCGACTCCCATCGATGCGATGGCAAGGTTGACCCGATCGCCCAAAGCTTTGCAGGCCGCCAAATCTGCACCCGCTTCTGCCGCCGCGCCGACAATTTTTTCTACTATCAGGGTGCCTGCAACGCCACGGCGACCGGTGCTATGGGTTTTGGGAAAAGAAACGTCGTCGCTCACCAATATGGTTTCGTGCGGATAATCAAGCATTTCAGCGGCGATTTCGAAATTCATCACATCGCCCGCATAGTTCTTGACGATGAATAAAACCCCGCCGCCATTTTCCACGGCTTGCGCCGCTGCCAGCATTTGATCGGGAGTCGGGGAGGTGAATACTTGGCCTGGGCAGGCGGCATCCAACATGCCGGAACCGACAAAGCCGGTATGCAATGGCTCATGGCCTGAACCGCCGCCGGAAATCAGTGCAACTTTGCCGGGCGCGGTGGGTTTTATGCGCTTGACGAAGTGCGGCTGGGCGTTGAATTGAACTATATCTGCATGGGCTTTGGCAAAGCCCGAAAGACTCTCGTCAAGCAGGGTATCAATATTATTGATGAGTTTTTTCATTACAGCGGCTCCGGTGGGTTCTGGTTTTTTTGATGATAGCGTGAGCAGTGGGCCTGATCAATGAGAGTCAATGCGTAGCAAGAGAAACAAGGGTTAGTTTTTTAGTGCTTGCGTTACTGCGCGGATGTCCGGCATAACCCAAGTGGGCCGGTAATCCGTTGACTTAAAATCTTCTTCGGTGGACACGCCCGATAAAACCATCAGGCTGCGGATGCCGGTGCGAACGGCGCCAAGAATATCAGTCTCCAGTCTATCGCCGATAGCGACTGTGTGAGCAGGATTAACGCCCAGCAACGCGAGGGCTTGCTGGTAGATGATGGGCTCGGGCTTGCCGATGATGGTCGGGGTAACGCCGGTGGCCGCCTGCAATGCCGCCAGGATTGCGCCGTTGCCGTGGGTGAGGCCGCGCTCCGTCGGTAACGTGGTGTCGGCATTGGTGCCAATGAACTTGGCTCCGGCGCGAATGTTCAGCGTAGCGGTTGCCAGTTTGTCCCATGACAAGTTCCTATCCATACCGCAAACAACAATGTCGGCGCCCATGTTGGGGTTGTCTTTATCGTCATTCAATTCATACAGCTCGGTCAAGGTGAAGCCCCGTTCAATAAGCGGCTGTTTGGCGCCATCTTCGCCGATCACAAAGACGCGGTTCTCAGTCGGGGTGGTATGTTCGGTCAGGTACAGCGCCGTTGCCATGCTGGAGGTCAGGATTTCATCGCGGGTTACCGTTACGCCCATTTGCGCCAGTTTGATGACATATTGTTCTTGAGTCAGGCGGGCATTGTTGGTAGCCAGAATAAAGCGTATTTGTTGGTCGCGTAAGGTTTTGAAAAAATCAGTCAATCCGGGCATTGGCTG
>JBAQYH010000484.1:0-4946 GCA_049299935.1 Methylobacter sp.
GTTTTTCAGTGCGGCAAGTGTTGGCTTTAGACCTTCTTCTACAAACAGTTTTCTGTCTGCGGTGAACTTGTCGGCCCGCTTCTTTTCCTCTTCGGTTAGGTAAGTGGCCATGTATGCCGTCCAAGTCTTGCTGATTTCCGCGATGTTGCGTTCCACTTCAGCGGTGTTTTTCTGGATCACCTCAGCCGTTGGCGTAACCAAGGTGGCGGTGATAATCAGCTGGTTGGTCAGCATCAGTTCCTTGATAGTGGAAATCTGGTTCATCGGCACGGTGCGATCCTCGTACACCGTGCGCAGGCCATCATTGGCCTTGCTCATGCCATGCAGACCCATGCCGCCAATGATGATCATTAATACGCTCAGAAGGCCGATAACGTTGATTAAGCGGCATTTGATTGCAGGGCACTTGAAAGGATTAAGCTTCCCCAAAAAAGTTGATTTGACGACTTTTCCGTCCTGGATTTTCAGGTTGCCGGCCTTGTTTTCTTTAAACAGCCGGTAGGCGGCATCAGCCGCGTTGACTTGTTCGCGGCTGGGTTGGCTGCGCACCGACATGTAACCTGCCAGTTGATCGTTTTCATAAAAAGGCGTGGCATTAGCTAACACCCAGTAGAAGTCTCCGTTTTTGCAGCGATTCTTCACCAGTCCGGTCCACGGGCGGCCTTCTTTCAACGCCCTCCACATATCTGCAAACGCTTCCGGCGGCATGTCGGGATGCCGCACTATATTGTGCGAGGCGCCGATCAGTTCTGCTTTGGTGAAGCCGCTAACGCGAAGAAAGTCTTCGTTGATATAGGTGATCCCCCCTTTTAAATCAGTCTTGGATACTATTGAATCACTCTCTTTAAGCAAGTATTCCACATTGGTTACCGGCATGTTGATCTGCATAAACTGTCTCGTATTATTTTTGTTTGCAAGGATAGTTTGTAATATTGCCAAACGGCGGCGGCAGGATAATCGTGATTGAAACGATTTTTGTCAGTTATAAATTACCCATTCTAGAACAATTCATTGTTTTTTGTGCGGTTAAAATGATTTTTCGCTTTTTTTTTGCAACGGATACGGGCGGGATGACACCGGCGCCCGGCCCTCAATCGGTAAGGCTGTACGGAGTTTGCAGCAATATACAGCGACGCTCGGCCAATGATTTGCTGATAGTACCAACTAACATTGTTGTTTATTACACCGGTTGGATGCTTTAAGTTGAACGATGCCCGGCTTTATTAAAAAAAATACAGTAAAATAACCGGTTTTTAAAATCTCACTCCGTAGATATTACGCAGACAGCAAAGGTACCTAATGAAGAATTATAAAATCGCAGTGCTGGCCGGTGACGGTATCGGCCCTGAAATTACCCGGGAAGCCATCAAGGTTCTCAAACTTATTGAAGAGCGTAACGATGTTTCTTTTGAACTGATGCCCGCAGCTTTCGGAGCCTGCGCCTATTTTGAATTCGGCGATGCTTTTCCGCAGTCGACCATCGACATCTGCGACCAGGCCGACGCCATTCTTAAAGGCCCGATCGGGTTGAGTCACGAGCAGTCCAAAACAATTCCCGTTGATAAGCAGCCTGAACGCGGTGCGCTGCTGCCGATGCGCCGTCGCTACAACACCTACGCAAACTTCCGGCCGGTTTTCCTGCCCAAAGCCTTGGCCCATTTCTCGCCGCTAAAACCTGAAATCATCGGCGAAGGGATCGATATTATTATGGTGCGTGAGCTGGTCGGCGGCCTGTATTTCGGCAGCAAGGAAACCGGCGTTAACGAGCAGGGCTTGCGTTATGTCAAGGAAACCCTGGAATACGACGAACACCAAATCAGGCAAATTCTGTTGCAGGCATTCAAACTCGCCCAAAAACGCAAGAAAGTGCTGCACAACATTCACAAAAGCAATGTGCTGAAATCCAGCGTGTTGTGGAATGAAATTCTGGATGAAGTGGCTAAAGACTATCCCGACGTGGAAGTCATCCATCAGCTGGTCGATTCGGCCGCGACCAACCTGTGCCTGAAACCAACCCAGTTCGACGTGATGGTTATGGAAAACATGTTCGGCGACATCCTCAGCGATCAGGGCGGCGGTATCTTGGGTTCTTTAGGCTTGATGCCTTCTGCCTGCATCGGTGATGAAAAAGCCTACTACGAGCCGTCTCATGGTTCGGCCCCGGACATCGCCGGAAAAAACATCGCCAATCCCTACTCGATGATCGGCTCGGTTGCGATGATGCTGGAAAACAGTTTCGATATGGCCGAAGAAGCCAAAAATGTCTGGGCGGCGATGCAAGGCGTGTTCGGCGACGGTTACTCAACCGCCGACCTGTCCAAGCCCGGCAGCGGTGTTACGATGATCAGCACTGAACAGTTTGGCGACAAGGTTGTTGAAAAGCTGAGGCAGATGCCAAAGGTGTTGTAAGCACGGATAGAAGAATCCGGGTGCTGTTTGCCGGAAACGCCAGTTTTCGCTATCGCTCGAACTGGCTTATTCCGGCCTACAGTCCTATGTAACTGATATAAGCCCGGTAGCCTGCAAAAACAGACAGCATCAGGAAGATGGTTCCGCTGATCTTGTGCAGCAACACTAACGGGACTTTTTGCAAAATAGTGCGTCCGGCCAGGATTCCCAGGGCCGATGTTGAGGCCAGTGCGGCTGTCGAGCCAAGCCATACGGCAGTCGGCACCGCGGTGCTGCTCAAGCCCACAACAGCCAGCTGGGTTTTATCGCCGAACTCAGCCACTGTAATCAATAAAAAAGTGGTAAAGAAAATGCCGTGACCGCTTTTTTCCTTCACTTCCTCATCGTCATCCTCCTCTTCTACGCGTAATGAATGAATGCCGAAGGCGGCAAATAAGAAGGTGACAATCGCTGCGACGATATAGGACGGCAACCAGCTGGCAATCGCGATGCCGAAAACAACGGCCAGGGTATTTAAAAAGGCAAAAGCCGAAACAGCGCCCAGCAAAACCGGCATGGCCCTGTGCCGAGATGCCAGCGTCATGCACACCAATTGGCTTTTATCGCCAATTTCCGCCGCTGCAATCAGGGCAAAACTGGTCGCCGCCGTGGCTGATATTTCGGTAAGGTTGCCGGAGCTCAGCAACGATAAAAAGTGCTGTAAAGAACCCTGAAGATTTTCAAAAATATGTGCGGTGCTCAGTGAGGTTAGAAGATGTTGTAAATAATTTTGAAGATGATCCATTTTGTTTCCTGAGAACGCTTTTTCCGGCAGAGGCTAACTATATAATTAGAACACCGAGACACTGATAGACGGATTACAAAAAGAAGAAGCCCCTTTTATCAGTGCCTATCAGTCAATCCGTATCATCCGTGTTCTATTTTCCTAACTGCGGGGCAATTAACCCAACATATTGTCCAAAGTCATCATAATGATAAAGCCGATCATTAATGCAAATGTGGCGTAGCGCGAACGGCCGTCGGCATGGGTTTCGGGAATAATTTCTTCGCTGATCACAAAGAGCATCGCGCCGGCCGCAAAGCCCATGGCTATCGGCAGGACGGGTTCGAAAATGGTAACCATGGTAATGCCGAGCAAACCGCCCACCGGTTCCACCAAGCCTGTTATGGTGGCAATACCCACGGCTCGCCATTTGTTGTAGCCTAGCCCGACCAGAGGCAAGGCTACGGCCAGGCCTTCGGGAATATTTTGCAGGGCTATCGCAATCGCCAGAACCACACCGTTTTTCATCTCCCCTGAACCGAAACTGACGCCGACAGACATGCCTTCAGGAAAGTTATGGATGGTGATGGCAATGATGAACAGCCAGACTTTTTTAAGGGAGCTCAGATGAACATCGGAAATTGAGTCAAGATGCACATGCGGCAACTGGCGATCGGCGTAATGCAGAAACAGGGCGCCGATCAACATACCCGCGGACACGATGTAAATGCCTTTGCCCGGCCAGATTTGGTTGCCATATGCCATGCCGGGAACCAGCAGGGAAAATGCGGTTGCTGCCAGCATGACGCCTGCGGCAGCGCCGAGCATGCTGTTGAACAGGTTCTTGGAGATGTCTTTGAAAAACAGGGCGGGTAAAGCGCCCAGGCCTGTAGCCAGGCCGGCCAGGATACTGGCAAAAAAACCGATAACAACGACAGAACCAAAAATTAAATACAAACCGCCAAAAATCACCAGCTGTGATAACAGGAATAATCCCGCCACTGTCGCCCAACGTTTTAGCGGCGGCATAGCCAGCAGTTTTAGATAGTTCTCGCTGGATTTTATGGCATCTACTTGGCCTTCAAAATAGCGTTGCAATTTAGTTATAGTCTTTGTTGTTAAAGTCATAAAGTTTACCTGCATCAGCTTGTTTTGGAATGTGCGCAGGGCATTATAACCAAATACCAATAACTTGGGTTTGTTTGTGGCGGATTAGCTTTAATACGAGGGATTTAACAGTGCAACGCTTTCTTCAGCGTAAAAAGGTGGGGACGGCCGCATGAATGCACGCCTATTTCGAGCGCTCTTCTTCTATCCCCGTTGAGACCAACAAATGCAGATTAAAGGTGAATCATTAAACAACTGCATTGAGGCGAAGAAATAAGGATAATGTCGCCGTATTCAGGGTGCTGGATGCACTTGGCAACAACGATTCCGTCGAATTCAACTCTTTCAACTTCATCGTAAATATCTTCGGATATTTCTGTGTATTGCTGGAGTGAAAGGGGCGTAATTTTTGCGTCTTTCATTTGTATACCCTCCTGTTGATTCAATGGCAAGTTAGATAGTGGATGGAGCTACTTCCTGTCATATTCCTTTTTTTAAAAAAAATTAAACTAACACATATAAAAGTAAGCAAACACCTACACTTGAGTAAGCATTTTCATTTCTGCGTCAGTGATCACATAATACAAGATAAAGATAACCGTACCCTAATTTATATTTACCCATCAACGAAAAGTTGTAGCCCATCATTCAAAAGCGTAGAGTTAAC
>JBAQYH010000485.1:0-3815 GCA_049299935.1 Methylobacter sp.
CTTTTATCGAGGGTCAGCAGAAGGGGCTCCTGCCCCTCTGCTGACGCGCGGCATCCCTGCCGCGCCCCTAACGGGCTTATCTCGATAAAAGCTCCGGTGCTCGGCGCGGCAAACGGGAGAATACCAACCGTGCGTAACATCAATTTTTAAGTTAGCGAAACTAGGCATGGGGCTGACTCTTTCATTGAGTGTTCCGCTTACAAAATTGGATCATGCACAATTCAAGGCCTGATATCTTGGCTATTGCACCATTTTAAAGCATAAAGTTTTAGACGTAAGCCGGAATAAGATCGCTCAAGTCCTGAGGCTGTCGAAGCGGCCTGTCTTGAGCTCTTCGCTCTTGTCGAAGGGGCTTGGCGCGAGGTGGCGTTTCCGGCCTGTCGGGCGTGTGTTGGCGGAACGCCAGTTCTTACTGACGTCCTTCGACATGCTCAGGACAGGCTCAAATAGATTTACCGATTAAAGTCGGCATACAGTTTGCTGTTAAATTGTAAACAGCCTGATTTGCTGGCATTCAATCATAAGGAATACACGATGAAACAACGCTTGGTCGTGATCGGCAACGGCATGGCGGGTATGCGTACCGTAGAAGAATTGCTGTCCGCCGCGCCGGAGAAATACGATATTACCGTGTTCGGCACCGAGCCTTACGGCAACTACAACCGCATCATGCTGTCTTCGGTGCTGTGCGGCGAAAAAACCATCGAGGATATTGTGATCAATAACCGCCAATGGTACATCGACAACGGCATAACGCTGCATGCGGGGGAAGGCAAAACGGTGGTCTACATCGACCGGATAAAAAGAGATGTCTATGCGCAAGACGGCACCGTTGCAAGCTATGACCGGCTGCTGATCGCCACCGGTTCCAAAGCCGTGATACCGCAGGTTCCCGGTAATGACTTGGCTGGCGTGATCAGCTTTCGGGACATTTTCGATGTGAATAAAATGCTTAGCTACAGCCGTAGCCATAAAAAGGCGGTGGTATTGGGCGGCGGGCTGTTGGGATTGGAGGCCGCAAATGGCTTGGTTTCAAGAGGCATGGATGTGACCGTGATTCATAACCATGAAATCTTGTTGAACCGGCAAATGGACAGGCCCGCAGCCAAAATGTTGCAAACGGAACTGGAACAGCGCGGCCTGAAATTCAAGATGGCCGCCAAACTCAAGCAATTATTGGGTGACGAAAATGGGCATATCACGGCGGTCAGTTTGGCTGACGAAAGCCAACTGGAATGCGACCTGTTTATTACCGCAATCGGCGTGCGCCCCAATATGGCGCTGGCTCAGGAAGCGGGGATTTACTGCGAGCGCGGCATCGTCGTCAACGACACCTTGCAAAGTTACGATCCCAGCATTTACGCGGTCGGCGAATGCATCCAGCATCGCGGCGATACGTTCGGACTGGTCGCGCCGTTGTTCGAGCAGGCCAAAGTCTGCGCCAATCATCTCAGCGGGCATGGCGCGGCGGAATATGTCACCTTGCCGACCGCGACCAAGCTTAAGGTAACCGGCATCAACCTGTTTTCGGTCGGCGATTTTCAAGGCGATGAACGCAGTGAAAGCATTTGTTTTACCGATCCCGCTGTCGGCATTTATAAGAAGCTGGTCGTTAAAGCCAACAAGCTGGTCGGCGCAGTGCTGTACGGCGACACGGCCGATGGCAGCTGGTACCAGCAATTGCTGGAGCAGGGGGAAGACATTGCCGAGATAAGGGATGCACTGATTTTTGGTAAAGCTTATACGCGAGATGTCTGTAATACTGATTTCAAAACGGAACACGGATGACACGGATTGGGCTGATAAACACAGATAAAAAATCCGTTTAAATCAGTCTAATCCGTGTCATCCGTGTTCCATATTCCTAACTGCCTATTTCTAATGAATAAAATCATACAAACCACTTGTCCCTATTGCGGCGTAGGCTGCGGCATCAGCGCTAAGGTCGATGCGGCTCAGCATCGCCTTAAAATCAGCGGCGACGCCACGCATCCGGCTAATTTCGGGCGGCTTTGCTCCAAAGGTTCGGCGGTCGGGGAAACCGTTGAGCTTAAAGGCAGGCTGTTGCAGCCGAAAGTTTACGGGCGCGAAACCAGCTGGACCCAGGCACTGGATCTGGTCGCCGATTCCTTTCTCAGCGTTATCGAAAAACACGGGCCGGGCGCCGTGGCGATTTACGGCTCGGGGCAATTGCTGACTGAAGATTATTATGTCGCCAACAAGCTGATGAAAGGCTTCATCGGCAGCGGCAATATGGATACCAACAGCCGCCTGTGCATGTCGTCTTCGGTCGCCGGGCATAAACGCGCGTTCGGCTCGGATACCGTGCCGGGCTGTTACGAGGATTTCGAACTGGCCGAGATGATCGTGCTGATCGGCTCCAACGCCGCGTGGTGCCATCCGGTCAGTTTCCAGCGGATACGCGCAGCCAAGGAAGCCAATCCGGCGTTAAAAATCGTCGTGATCGACCCGCGCCGCACCGTCAGTTGCGACATCGCCGATTTGCATTTGCCGTTGGCGAGCGGCAGCGACGCGGTCTTGTTTAACGGCCTGCTGCATTTTTTGAGCGGGCAAAACGCGCTGGATTCGGCTTATATCAAAGCCCATACCGAAGGCTTCGAGCCAGCCCTGGCTGCCGCCGGTATCGATACGGAACGGGCTGCGGCTATTTGCGGCCTGGACAAAGACGACCTGCACCGCTTTTACGGCTGGTTTGCCGGGCATCAAAAAGTCATCAGCCTGTACAGCCAGGGCATCAATCAATCGTCTTCCGGCACCGACAAGGTCAACGCGATTATCAACTGCCATTTGGCAACGGGCAGCATAGGCAAGCCGGGTTGCGGGCCATTCTCGCTGACCGGACAACCCAATGCGATGGGCGGGCGCGAAGTCGGCGGCTTGTCGCACCAGCTGGCTGCGCATATGGATTTTTCCAGTGCCGACGATATAGATCGGGTCGCACGGTTTTGGAACAGCCCAAATATTGCCAAAAAACCGGGTTATCCCGCCGTTGAGCTGTTCGACGCGATTTACAAAGGCACAGTCAAAGCCGTCTGGATTATGGGCACCAACCCGGTGGTCAGTCTGCCCGATGCCGACAAAGTCAAACTGGCCTTGCAGGGCTGCGAGTTTGTGGCGATGTCCGATTGCATCGAAGGTACCGATACCGCCGCCCTGGCGCATGTGTTGTTGCCCGCGCAAGGCTGGAGCGAAAAAGACGGCACGGTCACCAATTCCGAACGGCGCATTTCGCGGCAACGGGCGTTATTCAAACCGGCGGGCAGCGCCAAACCCGACTGGTGGATTATCACCCAGGTGGCGCGGCGCATGGGTTTTGAGCAGGCGTTTCATTATCAAAACCCGGTGGAGATTTTTCGCGAACATGCCGCACTGTCCGGCTTTGAAAATAACGGGTCACGCGATTTCGATATATCGGCGTTTGCGGATATATCCCAGCAGGATTACGACCATTTGCAGCCGACCCAATGGCCGGTCAATCAGGCCTATCCGCAGGGCAGGGCAAGGCTGTTCGATGACGGGCGGTTTTTTACCGAATCGGGCAAAGCGCAATTTATCGCGGTCATGCCGCGCCCTCCGGTCAACCTGCCGGACCGGAATTACCCGCTGATTTTAAATACCGGCCGTTTGCGCGATCAGTGGCACACCATGACGCGCACCGCTATTGCGGCGCAGCTAAACCAGCACAAACCCGAGCCGTTTGTGGAAGTGCATCCGGTTGATGCCGAGCGCTACGGCTTGGCTGCAAACAGCCTGGCAACCATTGAAAGTTTTTGGGGATCGATGATCGCGCGGGT